>NZ_JANUSD010000019.1:0-89314 GCF_024793945.1 Emticicia fluvialis | reverse complement strand
TTTTTTGCATTTTGCCCAACGCAAATCACAAATGATTTTTGGGATCAATGGCTCAAGCGAAAAAGTTGGGGACTACGCATAAATCTTGGCGAGTCTAAAGAGGAAGAAAGTAATATTTCTTACGGGTCAGTCTGAAAAGTTGGGGAATACGCATAAATCTTGGCGAGTCTAAAGAGGAAGAAAGTAATATTTCTTACCCCTCTGAACTGGTTTTGGAATGTTTAAATCTGAGCCTTGACAAATACGTATTTAGCGCCTTTATAGACATCAAAAAAGGACAGAAAACCTCCTATCCTTTTGTTTCTCGCTCTCAGTTTATTTAAATCAAATCGTTTCAATCTCGTCTTCAAAAGTATCCTCGTCAGTATTATAAGTCTTCGGAGTTGGCAGTTGGTTATCCTCAAATTTATTATAATAGCGGTCGTAATCTTTATACTTCCGGTTACGATTATCTTCATTATAGCGTCTGTCGCGGTCGTCATAGTACTCACGGTCTCTTCTGTGGTTATAATATCTTCGCTCTCTTTCATGGTAGTAACGGTCGTCACTCCAGCGGTGGCAATGTTCATTACAATCATATCCGCGGCTGTGGTAGTGGCGCCAACCTCTTCCACCTCCTATAATAATCGGTGGTGGTATAACATATACCCTTGGGCTATAGCCCCACGAAAAACCAATTATTGGTGGTGGTACGACAATCCGGGGGACAATCACACGTGGAATAACTCGTACATAAGGGCGGTAGTTATACCGATATCTGTATGCCCTTCTCTGGGCATTTGTTTCGGTAGCGAACAAAAAGCAAAGCAGAATGAAAAGAGAAAAAGCATTACGTTTCATGATTCAGTTCGTTTTTGTAAATAATGCGCTTGCAAGCATAAAGGTTGCATGTTGCGATTTTTAACAAAGACAATTAATCGTAATCTTTCCCCTATTTCTATAGTTTTTTATCTTGTTTAGAATTAGCTATCTATATATTTAGCCAGTAGGTCATTTTTAAAATCAGCGCGCGGTTTTTAGGAGCCCATGCATTTACGTAGTACCTGCTAATGTTTTCAGCAAAGTAATTATCAGTATAAACCAGAAATACATCACTCACAGGTCTGAATCTCCATTGCAAACGCGAGTTTATATTGATGTTGTTGGTTTGTGTGTTATACTGAAAGAACGTGCTTAAAAACAGGCTTTTTGATATGGCCAGTTCGGCCCTGGGCCCCAGCAACCAATATTTTACGCTGTTGTATGGTTTTGGCAGGCGAATGTCAGTAAAGTTGCAATCTACAGTTAATATGCCGTACGGCTGGAATCTATACGCAATGCTGCTTTCCCAGATTGTAGCATTACCATTAAAATACTTGCCCTTACTGAAGTCAAAAGTACCATTTAAGGTATATCGCTGGCTACTGGTGTAGCCCATATTGAAAAATCTGGAGCTATAATTACCAACGGGCAACTCTACAACATTCCTGAAAGCATCCGGATTCGGATTATCAGAGGCATTAGTTGGGTCAAAAGTTTCAAACAAGTGAGTAAATTGCCAGCTGTAGGCTATATAGGCTTCATCTCCTGCAGGGCTGTTAGCAAAAACAAACAGGTTAGACTCACTGTCGAGCAACTTTCCTTTCAAATCAAAAACATCAGAACCTTCAGACCCTAACCCATAGGCATTTATATATCTGGATATATTCTTCGACTTCGGGTTTAATATTACAGTAACCGGACGAAACAACTGCCATATACCCATACGAGGCACAAAGCCTACGTCTGCACGGTAGTTTTTACCTATCCGCTGTACACCAAAATTCAAGTCTATATTGGGGTGATGATACCCCATAAAATGTGCTGCGCTGGCAGCATCTTTGTTTTCATTGGGCGAGAACGACTGATGATAGTAGGATTCAGCTTCAAAACGACTGTCTTTAGAGTAGTAGTTAAATTCAAGGCCACCAACCCGGTTATATTTTCTGTAACTACCTGTTTGTTCTTCGCTTAAATTACCAAATATATTTTCTTTATCTGTAAAAACAGCACCAATGGTTGAGCGGTCCAGAATCTTTCTTTGCACTGTGGCCACAGAATAATTGGCAGCAGGCAGGTATTTATTGTTACCGAAGCTCACGCGTTTGGTCTGCATATTCATGAGGCCAATGCGCCATTTATCGTTTAACTTGCCACTCAGGCGTGCACCGGCCAGGATAGGCACCTGCTGATTGAGCCCCGTATTTGGGTTACGGGTAATGCCTATACGGCGAGAGAAGAACGGTCGGGTATCGGGGAAACCAAAACTGCCGAACAGGTCGTTGTTTTCCAGAAAGAACTGGCGCCGTTCGGGGAAGAATAACTCAAAGCGGCTCAGGTTTGTTACCTGTTTATCCACCTCAACCTGCGAGAAATCCGGGTTTATTGTAAGGTCCAGGTTAAGCGATGGCGTAACAGCTACTTTGGCATCCATACCTATTCCTTTTGGGTAGCCGGTAGTTGTTCCGATAGGGCTCAGGTCTTGTTCATTTCGGGGGAAGTCTTTCTCAGCAGCCAGTGAAACGTACGGAATCACAGATACATTGGCACCTGGCTTGGGCGGTTTTTCATCCCAGACCATCAGACCTGTAAAGGCCAGGTTACTTGGTGCAAAATTACGTGGAACGGGCCTCCAGCTAGACTGTTCGTTTGTTTTTAATACAGTTCTGGTAAAGTTTACGCGCCAGCTGTTTTCTCCATCGGCCACTTTATAACGTATTGTCTTGAAAGGAATGGCCATTTCAACCACCCAATAGTCGTCGAAGTTTTTAACGTGCGAATACCACTTATTATCCCAGAAATTAGAGATTTCTTCTCCGTTAAAAACCAGTCCTTCACGCTGCACCCCATAAGGGTTGGTAACAAACTGAAAAGCATTAAGGCGATCTTTAAAAGTATCCAGGTTCACTGCAAATACATCGCTGGTGCCGGGTTCAAAATCTCTTTTGAGCGATGCAATGGTGTACGTATTACGAGGTTGGTAGCAAACCGCACCCACATACAAGAAGTTATCATCAAAAGATACGCGTACTTCCGTTTGTAATTGGGCAAAAGAAGTATCGTAGGGGCGTTTCAGGAAAAAATTCCCGGCCACGTCGGCGGTTTTCCAAATCTCTTCATCTAAATGCCCGTCAAGTTTAATCGGGGCAACAGATTTTTTAATATGGATAACGTATTTCTCGTCGTTTGAGGTTTTGTTTTCTTGTGCAATCAGGTTCAAAGCGCATAAAAATATTCCTATGGCTAAGTAAAGTTTTTTCATAAAAGTGTATAATACGGATAGTACTTTAATGCAAAGATACTATGTAAACAGATATAATTTCATGTTTATCATGAAACCACATTTACTGGCTGCCCCTTCTGATAGGCCGCAATATTGTTTGCTATACCATTTAAAAGCGCCTTGCGGGCATCTACACCGGCCCATGCAATATGTGGCGTTATGATGCAATTCTGAGCTTTTAGAAGTGGGTTATCGTGTGCCGGTGGTTCTGTAGAAAGTACATCAAGCCCGGCACCGGCAATTTGGCCTGCGTTTAGTGCATGGGCCAGATCGGGTTCATTAATTAAACCCCCGCGGGAAGTATTAATTAAAACTGCGTTTGGCTTCATAAGACCTATAGAAGCCTGATTAATGAATCCCTGGTTTGCGGTTGTAAGAGGGCAATGCAAAGTAAGGAAGTCGCTCTCTTTCAGAATTTTTTCTACCTCGCATAGTTCTACGCCTTCCATCCCGCCTTTGGTAAGGTCTCTTTTATTAGCCAGTACTTTCATGCCAAAGCCCAGGGCAATGCCGGCTACTTTTTTGCCGATATCGCCAAAGCCCACAATACCCAGCGCTTTACCCTCCAGTTCAATTAAAGGCGAATGATAAAAACACCAGTCGGCAGATGATGGCCAGGTCTGGTCAATATTATTGGCATGTTGCGCAACGCGGTTGGTAAAGCTTAATAATAACGCAAATGTGAGCTGGGCTACCGATGCAGAACTATAGCCACGCACATTGGTAACTATTATGCCTTGCTCTTTTGCCGCCGCCACATCTACAATATTAAAACCGGTGGCTGTTACTCCAATGTATTTAAGATCAGGCAACTGGCTGATGGTATCTTTATCCAGCGGGCATTTGTTGGTCAGAATAACTTCTGCGTCTTTGGCACGTTCAATAATCTGTTCTTTAGGCGTGCGGTCATAGAGTGTTACCTCACCTAAATCATTCAGAACCGATAAATCAAGGTCGCCAAGGATGTCTATTGTATGGGCATCAAGATATACTATTTTCATGCGTTTGTTCTTTTAAGGTTGAATGGTTTTGCACTGCCGGCCACTAGGCCAGTAAATTCATAATGTCTTCTTTTGAAAGAGATTTCACAAAGGTTTCTTCGGTGGTAATCAGGTTATCGAACAGCTTCCTTTTGTTTTGCTGCAAAGCCAGAATTTTTTCTTCTACCGAGTTTCGTGTAATAAACTTATAGGTAAAAACGGTATTTTGCTGGCCTATTCTGTGCGCTCTGTCTACTGCCTGGGCCTCAATGGCCGGGTTCCACCAGGGGTCAAGCAGGAAAACGTATTCGGCTGCAGTAAGGTTAAGGCCTAGCCCCCCTGCTTTTAATGATATCAGGAATATCTTAATGCTCTTGTCATTCTGGAAGCGGTCTACCTGTTCCTGGCGGTTAACCGTAGAGCCATCCAGATAACAGTAAGGTATTTTGTTTTCGTCCAGATATCGCCTGAAAATAGCTAGGTGTTTTACAAACTGGCTGAACACCAATACCTTGTGGTTTTCGTCTACAATGGTTTCTAACCTTTGCAGTACTTCCTCATCTTTGCCAGAGCTGCCGTCATAATTCTCATCAATCATCACCGGATTATTAGCCAGCTGGCGTAGCTTGGTTAAGCCCTGCAAAACTACCATCTGCGACTTCGCCAGCCCATCCTGCTCAATCTGTTCAAGAATAATGTTGCGATAGTAAGACTTGGCCTCTTCATAAGTTTTTTCCTGTTCTTCCGACATGTCGCAATAATGCACGCTTTCTACTTTGGGCGGAAGCTCCGTTGCCACCTGCGACTTATGCCTGCGCAACATAAAAGGTTTAATGAGACTATAAAGGTGCCTGGTCTGTTTTTCGTCCTGATGTTTTTCAATGGGTATCTGGTATTCATTCTTAAAGAAGTGCTGTGTACCCAACAAACCCGGATTAATGAAGGTCATCTGTGTCCATAAATCCATTGTACTGTTCTCAAGCGGAGTACCCGTCAGTATCAGCCGGTTGGCACTATTCAATTGCATTACTGCTTTTGAAATAAACGATGTCGGATTTTTAATAGACTGCGACTCATCCAATATCACATAATGAAAACGGTAATCTTTCAGGAGTTCAATATCCAGCCTTACAATGCCGTAAGATGTCAGAATCAAATCATAATTATCAAACTGCTGGGTGTTTTTCTCGCGGTACGTACCGGTGTAAACAAATGCCTTCAGGTCTGGTGTAAACTTCTCAATTTCTTTCAGCCAGTTATAAACCAATGACGTAGGCATTATCAACAGGGTAGGATGTTGCGCCAGCCCCATTTCTTTCTGCGACTGCAAAAATGCCAGCGTCTGAATGGTTTTACCCAAGCCCATGTCGTCGGCCAGGCAACCTCCAAACTTGTATTCCGATAAAAACCGCAGCCAATCGTATCCGGCTTTCTGATAGGGGCGGAGGGTTGCTAATAACCTTTGTGGGGTATCATACTGACTGATTTTCTCAAAATCGCGGAGTCTTTCCAGTTTTCTGGTAATAACCGAATGCGCCAGTCCTTCATCGGTAAGGTCTTGCACCAGCACCAGGTGGTGTTTTTTCAGAATTACTTCATCTTCATCGTTTCGCTCTACAAAGCTGAACAGCTCTGAATAGCGGGTGAACCATTCTTCCGGAATCACGGCTATCTGCCCATTGGGCAAAACAAACTCGCGTTTATTGGCCATAATCAGGTTGCGCAGTTTCAGGAACGGAATCTCAAACTCACCAAATCGCACTTTTGCCTGAATATCAAACCAGTCGTTTTTCTCTTCAATGTTTATTTCAATTGCCGAGTACCCCAGAAAATACTGTTTCTGGCTCAGGCTGTTTATATCTTGTTTTACCTCAAAATTGTTTTCTTTAAGTAGTTGTGCATTTTTTTGTAACCAGGAAAAAGCCTGAGGTTTCAGGAACGACATCCGTCCCTGTCGTAAATCAAGCCCCCATTCTTTCAACTGGTTTATTTGCTTGCGCTCATAGGCCAGGTCGCGCTTTACCTTATGGAAAATCCAGTCGTTGCCGTTTTTTTCTACGTTTACGTAGGCTTCGGCCGAGAAACTGTCGAAACGAAAAGTATAGCTACCATACTGAAATGCCAGGTCAAAAACTATTTTGCTTTCTTTTTCATCTTTTTCGTCTTCGTCCTGTTCAAATAATGAGGCCAAAACTTTCTGACTACTGGCTACTACCTCACTTATTGTCAGCAAAGGTTTAGATGTATGCTTCTCAAATCGTATTTCAAAACCCTGTGCAAAAACATCAAACTGCGCTATGAGCGGGGCTATGAATTTTTGATAATAGGTCTCCTCAATGTTACGCGGTATAATGATATGATTTTTGTTCAGGAACGGCCGTAGTTTTTTGCCGTCAACCTGTTTTTCAAAATGGTATAGTTTATCATCAATGAGCAGCCAGGCGGGTTCTTCACACAAAATGCTGGCATTCTTAAACTGAAACTGTACCCGTTCACCCTGGTGTTTGATGGTCGGAAAATAATGGGTGTTTTCTTCATTACGTACAAAATTAAAGAATACCCGTGCACCTTCAGGTATCATTCTTACCTCTCTCCAGGTTGGGTCGCCGTCGGTACCCATTATAAAAACCTGCTTGGACATCAGCTTTTCTAAAATCTGAGCCCGGTGTTTTTCCATATAGCTATGAATGGTTTCCTGCAATAGTTTATCTCCTTTTTCGGTGTCGTAAACTTTCAGGAAAAAATCAAGCGGACTTATTTTTCGGGTACTGAATTTCTTTAAAATAGCTTCCTGCTGTATGGCATCTATCAGTTTCACGAGTTCAAAATCGGTAGAATCGAGCCGCTCTGCAAATTCTTTGATGTTCTTAGACGAAACGTTCTGGTTTTGAAGGGTAAGCTCTCCTTTGCTATTGAGCTGAATAATGAAAGATTCAAACAAAAAGCCCAGATACTCATGTTCAAATAATGAATATACGATTTGAAAAGGTTGTAAAGTAGATACTTTCATGTTTACAAAATAGGAAGCCCTGCCGCTTGGGTGTTTAGGAGAAACTTTTCTTATCTGTGTCATGGCGTGGACTTTGTTCATTCAACAAACTACAAAAATGACCATAGATTAGTTGATTTGCAAGGAAGCAGTAGAATAAAAAAAATGTAGCAACATGAAGAATCATGCTGCTACTGGTAAAGGGAAGAAAGATGAGGTTATGCCTTAAATACCGGTGTAATTAAACGGAGTAATACGGCGTAATTCGTACTTTACTTTTTCGCCCACATCTAGTGTGTCTATAAACTCCTTTATTTTCTTTTCAGTGATTTTCTCGTTGGTACGGGTCAGCGACTTAAGCGCTTCGTACGGTTTCGGGAAACCCTCCCTTCTTAAGATGGTCTGGATACCTTCAGCCACTACTGCCCAGTTTTCTTCCAGGTCCTGGTCTATGGCGTCTCGGTTAAGTTCAAGTTTGTCCAGTCCTTTCAGTATCGATTTCAAGGCAATTACCGTATGTGCCACAGGTACACCCAGGTTTCTTAGCACTGTTGAGTCTGTCAGGTCTCTTTGCAGGCGAGAAACAGGCAATTTGGCTGCAAAGTGTTCAAAAACGGCATTGGCAATACCCAGATTCCCCTCGGCGTTTTCAAAGTCAATGGGGTTAACTTTATGTGGCATGGCCGAAGAACCAATTTCGCCGGCTTTAATTTTCTGCTTGAAGTAGTTCATAGACACGTATGTCCAGACATCGCGCGAGAAGTCTATCAATATATTGTTGATACGCTTAATGTTGTCGCTCATAGCGGCCAGCATATCATAGTGCTCTATCTGGGTAGTTTTCTGGCTGCGGCTCAGCCCGAGCTGATTGTTTACAAAGGTGTTGCCAAAAGCTACCCAGTCTGTTTGCGGATAAGCCACAAAATGGGCGTTAAAGTTGCCGGTGGCGCCACCAAACTTGGCAGCGTAAGGTATGGTTTTCAGTAAATCAAGCTGTTTTTCAAGGCGTTCACAAAAAACCAGAATTTCTTTACCCAGTTTGGTTGGCGATGCCGGTTGGCCGTGCGTATGTGCCAGCAGAGGTATATCTTTCCACTGTTCGGCCAGAGAATGTAGTTTTTCCAGAACCTGTGCAAAAACCGGTAGAATGTTATTATCAACGGCCTCTTTAAGTGAAAGCGGGATAGCCGTATTGTTAATATCCTGCGAGGTAAGCCCGAAATGAATAAATTCAGAATACTGGCTGACACCGAGTTTCTCAAAAGCATCTTTTATAAAGTACTCAACCGCTTTTACGTCGTGGTTTGTAGTCTTTTCTATTTCTTTAATTGTAAGAGCATCTTCTTCCGTAAAGTTTAGGTAAATAGCTCTTAAGTCTTTGAAGAGCGATTTATCAAAAGCAGAAAGTTGCGGAAGGGGTAATTCAACCAATGCTATAAAATACTCTATTTCAACACGAACACGGTAGTAAATCAGGCCGAATTCTGAAAAATACTTCGCTAGGTCCTCCACTTGTTTACGGTAACGACCGTCGACAGGAGAAATAGCAGAAAGAGAACTTAAAATCATAAATATGTTATTTAAAATGTAGCCAATCTTCTATGGCAGAGATAATTAAAGGTTAAGATTGCTACAAGTAAAGTGGTGCATTACCAATTGAGGGTCTTTTGCTTAATTACCTACAAATTTAATGTTTTAATGGTAACGGAATCATGGTTCTATCAAAAAAAAAATTAAATTGCTCCACTTTTCAACCTATTCAACAAAACCTGATCAATGCAAACCTCTAATTTTATAGGAGAACTCGTCGGTACGCTTGTACTGATTCTACTTGGTAACGGCGTGGTAGCCAATGTATTATTAAAAGGCTCAAAAGGTGAAAATGCCGGCTGGATATCCATTACAGCAGGCTGGGCATTTGGCGTAATGACGGGTATCTTTGTGGCCCAGAAGTTCGGCAGTTCTGCCGCACACCTGAACCCCGCAGTTACTGTAGCCATGGCAGTAAAAACCGGCGACTGGTCTAATGTGGTGCCATTTATAACCGCCCAGGTTATTGGTGCTTTTTTAGGGGCGGTGCTGGTTTGGCTGGCTTATCTGCCGCATTGGAGCATAACAGAAGACAAAGGCGCCAAGCTGGGTATTTTTGCTACAGCCCCGGCTATTAGACATACAACAGGCAATATTATAGCCGAAGTAATAGGCACTATTGTGCTAATTATCGCATCATCATCTTTTTATAGTATGCCAGACTCCGGCTATGGCCCTTTGCTGGTTGGTTTTCTGGTGTGGTCAATTGGTTTGTCTCTGGGTGGGCCAACAGGTTATGCCATTAATCCGGCGCGTGATATTGGCCCGCGTATTGCACATGCTATTTTGCCGATACCCGGTAAAGGAACAAGCGACTGGGGCTATGCCTGGATTCCGATTTTGGGCCCGGTGATTGGCGGAGTAATTGCCGCGCTCATTCTGAATGCCTTTCATTTGTAAAGGCATAAATATTTTTCAGATGTTTGGGGTTTCTGAATAAACTTTTGCGACTAATATTCGTTTATTATAAACAGCTATTGCACAAAAGAATTGGTTTTTATATTTTTAAGAAACCAAAATCATTCTGGAAATGATATTGGATTATCCATTTGCCCCGCAGTCAAGAAATGATTTGAGGGAGCTCAGAGAGCTTGTCAGACACGGAGAAAACAAGCACGTTGAGTTTAAATTGAAGACGAACCATCCTGAGAAGATTATCCGTGAAATAGTTGCTTTCGCCAATTCAGACGGAGGCCAGCTCATTATCGGTGTTGGCGATGACAGAAGCATAAAAGGACTGAAATTTGCCGATGAGGATGAGTTTATTCTTCGCAGGGCTATAGAGCGGCATATTTTTCCGGCTATTGAGTATGACGTAAAACGCGTTGAATTGGAAGGAGACCGCGATGTGCTGATATTTAACATTCCGAAAAGCCAGGCCAAGCCCCACTATGTAGACCTTGACGGAATAATGGAAAACCGAAGGGCCTACGTACGTGTAGAAGACCGCTCGGTACAGGCAAGCCGTGAAATGAGAGAAATTCTGAAAGGTGAACGCAAGGCACAGAATATCAGATTTCATTACGGAGACAAAGAGCGGACATTGATGAGGTATCTGGCAGATAACAAACACATTACAGTTGAAACCTACGCAAGTATTGCTAATATACCCCGTAAGATAGCCTCGCGAACACTGGTGGTATTGGTTCTGGCCAATGTCATAAAGGTTCAGCCACATGAGGTGCAGGATTATTTCATGGCAGCTTAAAAACGTATTAATAACCGGCCGGAGGTGTATTCTCCGGCTTTTTTATGAAGTTGCCAGGCAGCTGGTTGGCCACAGCCACTGTAAAACAAAGAAAATAGAATAAAGTGGCAAGATTCTGGTATATTTTTTATAAAAGAATACAACAAGTTCGGAATCAATTTTATAACTTTGCAGTCCGAAAATTCGCGGACATTCAAAAATTTTAATAAAATATCAGATTGCCTGATACATGCGCGTTCAGTCAATCAATCATTAGGTTTTAAAAATGGCAAAAAAAGACAAAACAGGAGTTGAGATTCTTGAAAATGCAGACGCTTTAAAGCAAGACTTCGGAAAAGCAGAAGGCTTTTTGAAAAAGAATCAGACATTGCTTGCCTATCTGGGTGGAGGTATTTTGGCTATAGTTTTAGGTGTTGTAGGATACAATTACTGGTCGAAATCGCAGGATGAAGAAGCACAGGTAGCTATGTTTAATGCTGTTTATGCATTTGAAGCCGATTCTTTAAAACAGGCATTGAACGGTACAGGCGGTAACGAAGGACTCTTGAGCGTGGCAGAAAACTACGGCTCAACTGACGCCGGTAATCTGGCCCATTATTATGCAGGTGTTGCATTGGTAAAACAAGCCAAATACGATGAGGCTATTGAGCATCTGAAAAAATTCAATTCAGGCGATTTATTAGTTCAGGGCCGTGCCTTTGCCTTGATCGGCGATGTGTATATGGAGAAAAAGAATACCGAAGACGCGATCAGTTACTATAAAAAAGCAGCCGATTACAAGCCTAACAAGTCTTTTACACCGGGATATTTGATGAAACTGGCCGGAGCTTATGAAATTGCTAAAGATAATAAGTCAGCTATAGATACTTATACGGAGTTAATTGAAAAATTCCCTGAGTCAGTTGAAGTAACTAATGCGAAGAAATATAAGTCCAAACTCGAAGGCGTTGTCGGCGAGTAAAATTTGGTTATTGAGTATAATCAAAGGGATGAGCCGAATCAGGTTTATCCCTTTTTTAATAATTAATGTATCTGTTTATCAAGTATATTTAACAGTATGTCGTCAGCAAATAAAAATCTTAGCGTTTTCAGCACCACAGGCTTGCCCGATGTGAGCAATAAAAAATTTGCCATTATAGTGGCCGAATGGAACAGTGAAATAACAGAGGCACTTTTTGAAGGCGCATATCAGACATTGCTTGACAACGGCGCAAAGGCAGAGAACATTGTAAGGGCAAATGTACCCGGTAGTTATGAATTGAGCTTTGGCTCGCAGATATTTGCCCAAAAGCCTGAGATAGACGCAGTAATTGCATTAGGGTGCGTAATACAGGGAGAAACCAAGCATAACGATTACATTAACCATGCCGTAGCCGGGGGGCTTACCGATGTGGCTCTGAAATATAACAAGCCGGTTATTTTTGGGGTATTAACGCCAAATAACCAGCAGCAGGCGCTTGACCGCGCCGGTGGCATACACGGCAACAAAGGTGACGAGGCAGCTATTACAGCCATCAAGATGTTAGGATTGCAGTAAGGAGATGTCTAAAATAATTCTTGAAACACTCATACATTCAACGCCTGAAATCTGTTACGATTTGTCTTTGAGTGTAGACCTGCATCAGCTTTCTACAGCCCAAACAAAAGAGTATATTGTTGGTGGTGTTCAAACGGGTATAATGCAGATGGGTGAGAGTGTTACGTGGAGAGCAAAACATTTCGGCATTTGGTTAGAGTTAAGCACGAAAATTACCGAAGCCCACAGGCCGGAGTATTTTGTAGATGAAATGCAGAAGGGGCCTTTTAAATCATTAAGGCATGAGCATCATTTTACAAAAACTGATAATGGAGTATTAATGAAAGACATTTTTATGTTTAAATCTCCAATGGGTTTCTTGGGTAAGATAGCCAACACATTAGTATTAGAAAATTATTTGAAGTCTTTTCTGGCAAAAAGGAATCAATGCATTAAAGAGATGGCAGAGTCGGGCAGGTGGAAAGAAATATTGGGTAGTTAAGAAGATTAAGTATTTCATTATATAGTAAAACAAAACCAGAACCACAAAAAATGCAAGTTTGGAAATTTGGCGGTACATCCGTAGGGAAACCGGAGCGTATGCACTCTATTCGTACACTGATTACAGAAGACGGTCAGCGTAAGATTGTTGTTTTATCTGCCCTTTCGGGTACAACAAACGCTCTTATCTCCATCGGCGAATCTCTGAAGGCAAATAATGATACCGAAGCCACCGAAAAAATAGATGCCCTTTATGCGCACTATCAGGCTTTTATTAAAGATTTGTATAAAACCGAAGCAGGCTATAATGCAGGTAAGGCAATAGTAGATAAAGAATTTGGCTTTATCCGCTCGTTGGTGAGCATTAAGCCCTTTACACTAAAGCAGGAGAAAGAAATAGTGGCCGAAGGTGAGCTGCTAAGTACACAAATGTTTGAGACCTACCTGAAAGAAGAAGGCGTAAGCTCAACTTTGTTACCCGCGCTTGATTTTATGCTGATTGATGCTGACAACGAGCCAGTACTGAGTTTTACGGAAGAGAAGCTGTCGGCCATGCTTGCACAATTACCCGACACAGAAATATTCATTACGCAGGGATTCATCTGCCGCAACCCACGTGGCGAGGTAGATAACCTGAAACGCGGAGGCTCTGATTACACAGCTTCGCTGATTGGTGGCGCTATCAGTGCTGAGGAGATACAGATTTGGACAGACATTGACGGCATGCACAATAACGACCCGCGTATCGTAAAAAGGACATTCCCTGTGCGTGAACTGACATTTGAAGAAGCCGCTGAACTGGCTTATTTCGGAGCAAAAATTTTACATCCAAATACCATTACACCTGCAAAAATGAGAGGAGTACCTGTGCGTTTGAAAAACACTATGGAGCCAAACGCCTTTGGCACCGTAATAGCGCATAACACAACCGAGTCTGAAATTAAAGCCATTGCGGCCAAAGACGGCATCACGGCAATATACATTCACTCGACACGTATGCTGAATGCCTACGGATTCTTAACCAAGGTTTTTGAAGTATTTGAGAAGTTTAAAACCCCGGTTGATATGATTACCACTTCTGAAGTATCAGTGGCAGTAACCATAGACAACCCCGAACACCTGGCAGATATAAGCGCAGCCCTTAGCCAGATAGCAGAGCTGGAAGAACACGACCGCAACCAGACCATTATCTGTATTGTGGGCGACTTCAAGGCTGATAAAGCCGGGGTGGCACTTAAAGTAATAGAGGCTATGAAAAACATACCTATCAGAATGATTGCCTACGGAGCCTCCGAACACAACATATCTCTATTGGTTGATACCAAAGACAAAGAAGCAGCGCTCAATGCCCTGAACGAAGGTTTATTTACTTTTGAATAACATTTTGAAAAGCCTTGTGGCTCCATTATCAGGAATACCATGTTACAACTGAATTATATAAAAGAAAACAAGCAGGCTACTATTGACGGGCTGAAGCGTAAATATTTTAAAAACGCTGAAGAAACTATTGATGCCCTGCTGGATATTGACCAGAAGCGCCGCGAAACTCAGGCCGAGCTAGACGGCACACTGGCAAAGTCAAACGCCTTGGCAAAAGAGATTGGCGGCCTGATGAAAGAAGGCAAAAAAGCAGAGGCCGAAGCAGCCAAAGCACAAACGGCTGAACTGAAGGCGCAATCGAAGGTACTGGAAGAAAGCCTGAAAGGACTCGAGGCCGAGCTTTATGAAGTGCTGGTTACTTTACCCAACCTACCCCATGCCAGTGTACCTGAAGGACGTACTCCTGAAGAGAACCTGAACATTTTTGAAGCGGGCGTAATGCCTGAATTACCTGAAACGGCGCAACCTCATTGGGAGCTAATCAAGCAATACAACATCATTGATTTTGATTTAGGCAATAAGATTACCGGAGCGGGTTTCCCGGTCTACAAAGGGAAAGGAGCAAGAATACAGCGTGCCATGATAAACTTCTTTTTAGATGAGGCACTGGCAGCTGGTTATGGAGAAATCCAACCGCCGATTCTGATTAATAAAGATTCAGGTTTTGGTACCGGTCAGCTGCCCGACAAAGAAGGGCAGATGTACCACGCCACTGCCGACGACTTATACCTGATTCCGACAGCCGAGGTGCCTATCACCAATATTTATCGTGATGTAATTCTGTCAGAAAACGAATTACCGATTAAGAATGTAGGTTACACGCCATGTTTCCGCCGTGAGGCAGGTAGCTGGGGTGCGCACGTAAGAGGCCTGAACCGCCTGCATCAGTTCGATAAGGTGGAAATTGTGCAGATACGCAAGCCGGAAGAATCATATCAGGCTTTAGAAGAAATGGTAGAGCACGTAAAGGGTTTGCTCACTAAACTAGAGCTGCCATACCGTATTCTTCGCCTGTGTGGTGGCGACATGAGCTTTACCTCTGCCTTAACTTTCGACTTTGAGGTATATTCTGCCGCACAAAAAAGATGGTTAGAGTGTAGTTCGGTATCAAACTTTGAAGCCTATCAGGCTAATCGCCTTAAACTACGCTATAAGGTAGACGGTAAAACCCAGTTATTGCATACTTTGAATGGCTCTGCTTTAGCTTTGCCTCGTATATTAGCGGCAATTCTGGAAAACAACCAGACACCGGAGGGCATCAGGATACCAAAAGTATTGGTGCCATACTGTGGGTTTGATAGCATTAACTAAGAGAAATAAATAGTTATAATCAGGAAATGCGAGGCTACAGACCTCGCATTTTTTATTAATGCTTATCTAATGATTCAGCATTTAAAGCGTAATTGTATGTAACTACATTAATTGAACTATTCTTTAAATGAGGCAGTTTTATTATTATTAAAATACATTGAATAATATGACAAATAAACCCATTCAGATAGATATAGTGTCAGACGTAGCGTGCCCGTGGTGTTATATTGGTAAAAAACACCTGGAAAAAGCGTTAGAAGGTTTTGAAAATCAGGAGTTTAACATTACCTGGCATCCTTTTCAGCTAGACCCGACTATCCCGGCAGAAGGCCTTGCCCGGGAAGAGTATTTCATTAACAGATTCGGAAGTGCCGAGCGCATTCAACAAATGCATGAGCGCGTTGAGGGTGTAGGTAAAGAAGCCGGTATTCAGTTCGAATTTGAAAAAATGCCAAAGGTTATCAATACCATACCTTTGCACAAAATATTGCATATCGCTCGCGAGGAAGGAACCCAGAATGAACTAGAGGGGCGTTTATTCAAGGCCTATTTTACTGATGGCGTTGATTTCTCTGAAAAAGAAAATATTCTGGCTTTTATGGAAGACTTTGGCTGGAGCCGTGAAAAAACAGAGGGTGTTCTGGCCGACGACCAGATAGCCTACTGGGTTACACAAGAAATAAAGCATTTCCAGAACTTAGGTGTTTCGGGTGTTCCTTTCTTTATTCTCAACAATAAATATGGTTTAAGCGGGGCCCAGCCCACAACGGTTTTTAAGGAAGCGCTTGAAAAAGTGGCTGAAGAGCTGAAACCTGTTGAAGTAAGCGGCAATGCCTGCGAAATTGGCGGAGACAATTGCTAAAATCATTTAAAATAAAACAGAGAGCGGTTAAACTATACTAACCGCTCTCTCTGTTTTACTAATGGCTTGTTTTATCGCCTTACCATATCTTCACCCGTTTCATAGGCGATCGATACATCTTATCGCCTGGTTTTATACCAAACGCCTCATAAAACTCGTCAATATTAACCAAAGGGCCGTTTACACGAAGAAAACCCGGCGCATGCACATCGGTCATAATCTGGTTTGCCAGTGCTTCATTGCGTGTGTGCCCCATCCAAGCCAGTGCGTATCCCAGAAAGAACCTTTGTAAAGGGGTAAACCCATTTATTTTCTTGCCAGATTTATACTGTTCTGTTTTCTTAAATGCTTCAAGCCCTAAAACCACCCCACCCAAATCAGCAATGTTTTCTCCTTGTGTGGCTTCTCCTCTTACGTGCAGAGAGTCAAGCACCACGTAATCATTAAATTGCTCAATAATACCTTTGGCACGCTTGTTATATTCATCACTGTCTTTTTTGGTCCACCAGTCTTTCAGGTTGCCCTTTTCATCAAATTGTCTGCCCTGGTCATCAAACCCATGCGTAATTTCATGGCCAATGGTAGAGCCGCCTGCATAGGCATAAATAATGGCGTCGTCCAGTTGTTCGTCGTTCAAACCGGCTATAAAGAAAATGGCTGCCGGTAAAACAATCTCGTTGTTTGAGGGGTTGTAATACGCATTATAAGTTTGTGGGGTCATATCCCATTCGGTTTTATCTACCGGCTTGCCTATTTTATTGATACTGTACTGATACCACCATTGGTTAGCCCGGATGATATTCTGAACGTAGGAGTCTCGTTTGATATCAAGCGACGAAAAATCCTTCCATTTGTCAGGATAACTCACCTTTGGCATTACCGTTGATAGTTTAAGTAAGGCCTTGTGCTTGGTGCTGTCAGACATCCAATCCAGTTTTTCAATACGCTCTTTATAAGTGCTGAAGATATTTTTCACCAGTTCCTCATAGCGTTTTTTAGTTTTTTCTGAATAATAATTTTTTACAAAAAGCTGGCCGAGGGCATCTCCTAACAGGTTTTCTTCTGCATCCAGTACTCTTTTCCAGCGTGGTTTCATTTCTTTTACCCCACGCAACACGGTTCTGTAAAAATAGAAGTCTTCTTTTGCAAAAGGGCTGCTTAATTCACTGGCATAGCTGCTGATGAAGTTCCAGGTCAGGTAGGCTTTCCAGGTTTCAACAGGGGTGGTTTTCAATAGTTTGTCAACTGCGGTGTAGAATTCAGGCTGCGCTACAATTACGCTTTTTACCTGCGGCATTTTCATGTTCACAAACAACTCACGGAATTTCATGGCCGGGGCCAGTTTTTCCAGAGCCGCCATATCCATTTTGTTGTAGTTTTTGTAGGGGTCTCGCAGGTCTTCTATCTTGCGCGAGTGCCTGGCCAGCGCCTCTTCTAATGTATACACGCTGGCGGCATTACTTGCGGCTTTGGCTTGGTCATCGCCCAACAATTGAAACATGCGTTGCAGGTGTGCCTTATACTCTTTCCGTATCTGGGTATTCCGGCTGTCGGTATTAAAATAATAGTCTCTATCCGGAAGTCGGATACCACCCTGATACAAGTGCAGGGCTTGCTCTTCACTATTTTTCTCGTCCTGAAACACATAATTGCCAAATAATAACCCAACACCATAAGTGTGCTGAACAGCAATTTCTTTTAAAACACCATCCATATCTTTAATAGCGGCAATGCGGTCTAAATCAGGTTTCACAGGGCTTATCCCTTGTTTTTCTGTGCCAATGCTATCCATACCTGTAAACCAGAAATCGCCGATTTTCTGCTCATTTGAGCCCGATTTGCCCGGATTTTTCGCCGACTCCTCACTGATATTCTTCAATCTGCTGTAAGTTTCTTCCTGCACCAGGCTGCCGATTCCCCAGCTGCTTTCAGAGGCCGGAATAGGATTATGCTTAATCCAGTTGCCAACGGCATATTTAAAGAAATCATCACCGGGCGATACGGTAGTATCTACAACTTCGGTTAATATATCTCTTTGTGAAGATTCAGAGGATTTTGACTGGCAAGAGGATAAGTAAAAACCAGAAAGTATTAAAACGGATGATAAAAAACGCTTGGATCCGGCTATACCGCTCATAAGATTAAAAAGATTTGGTAATAATTGAATCCTAAATTTGAGAAGATTTTTTGAAATCGTTCGCATTTAAGAGAAAATTATTGAAGTAAACAACAGGCTGGCCGCCTGCTGCCAATAGTGATGGAAGAAGTATTTCTGATTTATTGGTCATCACCGGAATTTAATAACGGGCTTGATTTGTTCTTTAAGAACAGAATAGTTTTTTAAAGCCGAAGAGCAGCGTTTGTATGCCCCTGAACCAACAAAAAGGATTTTGCAGATAAGCTATTTTGTCTAATTTTGCATCAAAATTTATGTAAACCAGAAAATTATATATTATGGCACAGTATGATCTTATTGTACTTGGGAGTGGGCCCGGTGGTTATGTAACCGCAATTCGTGCTTCACAATTAGGCATGAAAACTGCCATTGTTGAGAAAGAGAACCTTGGAGGTATATGCCTTAACTGGGGTTGTATTCCAACAAAGGCCTTGTTGAAGTCTGCCCAGGTTTATGAATATATTAAACACGCTAAAGATTATGGTATTGAGGTAGGCGAGGCACATGCCAATTTTGAGGCGGTTATTAAGCGTTCGCGCGGTGTGGCCGACGGCATGAGTAAAGGCGTGCAGTTTCTGATGAAAAAAAACAAGATTGATGTTATCTATGGTTTTGGTAAAGTAAAAGCCGGTAAAAAGGTTGAGGTTACTGATGCTGAAGGTAAAAAATCTGAACTGGAAGGCAAGCATGTAATTATAGCTACCGGCGCCAGAGCCAGACAATTGCCTAATGTACCCATTGATGGTAAAAAAGTAATAGAATACCGCAAAGCTATGAGCCTTGAAAAACAACCGGAATCCCTATTGGTGATTGGTTCGGGAGCTATCGGGGTAGAGTTTGCCTACGTATACGCCAGCATGGGTACCAAGGTAACTATCGTAGAGTTTTTACCAAATATTGTTCCGGTTGAAGACGAAGATATTTCTAAAGAACTGGCAAAAGCCTACAAAAAAGCAGGTATTGAAATTTACACCAACTCTAGCGTTGAGAAAGTAGATACCAGTGGCAATGGTTGTGTGGCAACAGTAAAAACGCCTAACGGAGAAATAAAAATTGAAACAGAACTGGTGCTTTCAGCGGCGGGTATTGTTGCAAATATTGAAAACATTGGCCTGGAAGAAGTAGGAATTGCTACCGACAGAGGCAAGATTACTGTAAATCACTGGTCAGAAACCAACGTGCCGGGTTACTATGCCATTGGCGACGTAGCTCCTGGGCCTGCACTGGCACACAAAGCATCAGCAGAGGGCATTATCTGCGTTGAGAAGATTGCAGGGCATCATCCTCAGCCGATTGACTACAAGAATATTCCGGGTTGTACTTACTGTACACCAGAAATCGCCTCAGTGGGTTATACAGAAAAAGCTGCCAAAGAGGCAGGATACGAAATCAAAGTGGGTAAATTCCCTTTCTCGGCCTCTGGTAAGGCAAAAGCTGCCGGTAGCCCGGAAGGCTTTGTAAAAGTGATTTTTGATGCCAAATACGGCGAATGGTTAGGTTGCCACATGATTGGGGCTAACGTAACCGAAATGATTGCCGAAGCCGTTGTTGCCCGTAAACTGGAAACAACCGGCATGGAAATCATCAAGTCGGTTCACCCGCACCCAACCATGTCAGAAGCCATTATGGAAGCAGCGGCAGCGGCTTATGGTGAAGTGATACACTTGTAATAAGATATATATATCGTAAAAGGGGCAGATGCGATCAGGTATCTGCCCCTTTTTAGTGGCATTTGCCAGCAATAATGCTACACTGACTACAAATACAAAAGGGGCAAAAATTGCCCCTTTTGTACCACCTTTTTAACCTAAACACTACCCTAAACTCTTGTTGAGCTTCTTTAAACTGCTCAGTGAAATCCCGTTAGAAAAACT
Source organism: Emticicia fluvialis (assembly GCF_024793945.1). Taxonomy (NCBI): domain Bacteria; kingdom Pseudomonadati; phylum Bacteroidota; class Cytophagia; order Cytophagales; family Leadbetterellaceae; genus Emticicia; species Emticicia fluvialis. The sequence goes on along the minus strand of NZ_JANUSD010000019.1, from coordinate 69,126 downwards.
GCTGAAACTGCATTCTAAGCGTACTTCGTTATTATCTTTCATGTTTCCTGGCAAATCTGTTTTTAATTGCATCCGTGCAATCAGACAAACAGCGCTTCAAAACATATTTTTCTTCTGTTAGTTATTCTATCAAGTAAACCTTATGAGGGTTTTCATGGCTATATTATTGGCTTACGCAATGTGCGTTCTCTTCATTTTAGAAGAGTAAAGTTTTGTTCGTTTCATAAAATTATTGAATTCATGAGATTGAGAACTTCTCGTTCTGCCGTCCCAGTTTTGTTGATTGTTGCTAACAATCTTTAACAAAACAACCGCCATACTTAACATGGTCATTATTCCTATTATGAAGATGATGGGTGTCATAATTTCAATAATTTAATGAAACTTACACCAGATAGGTTAAAAATGTTATTCCAATAATTAGTAAATGCAGGTAAGACGGGTTTTTAGTCAAAAATTGTAGAAAGTGTGGTGTTTTGGGAAATTAAGTGTAGAAAATACGCCCCAATCAATGGGGTTGTGGCACAATGGTGGTATGGTACAAATTATTTATGAATGTAAACATATCAATAACAACGTGTAATACGGAAAGTAAAAATCTGACGGAAATCTAGCCACTTTATGACATCAGTGAAAACAAAGCTGAAAAACTATATTTCATTTGCCAAAGAAGTATTTAATGAATTCAGCTCAGATAATGCAACCAAATTGAGTGCTTCTTTATCTTACTACACCATTTTTTCTCTGGCTCCTATGCTTGTGGTTATTATTTCTGTGGCCGGCATTTTTTATGGTCGTGAAGCCATACAGGGTGAAGTTTACGGACAAATAAACTGGCTTATAGGTAAAGATGCGGCTACGCAGGTGCAGGAGTTAATAAAAAATGCAAGCCTTTCCAGAAAGTCGGGCATGGCGGCAATTATAGGTACAATAACCCTGCTTTTGGGTGCCACGGGTGTTTTTGCTGAAATTCAGGATTCAATCAATTTTATATGGTCGCTTAAGGCTAAGCCAAAATCTGGTATTCTGAAATATTTATTTAACAGGTTATTATCATTTTCATTAATTTTGTCACTTGGTTTTTTGTTAATTGTATCATTGTTGGTTAATACCCTGCTTGATATCTTTAACCAACGCCTGCAATTGCTATTTGAAGATGTAACTGTCTATTTTTTTTTCGTCATTAATCTGCTGATAGTCTTTTCCGTTATCACCCTTCTGTTTGCCATTATTTTTAAAGTTTTGCCTGATGGGAAAATAGCTTGGAAAGATGCCTTTTTTGGAGCTGGGGTAACTGCTGTATTTTTTATGGTGGGTAAGTTTTTAATTGGTTATTACCTGGGTCAGTCAGCTGTTCTTACCACATTCGGTGCGGCTGGTTCTGTAGTAATAATCTTGCTTTGGGTCTATTACTCGTCTACTATACTTTTTTTAGGGGCCGAGTTTACCAAAGTTTATACCCGCCATTATGGAACTCCCATACAACCTGACAAAAACGCTGTGCTTTTGGAAAAAAAGGAAATCGAAATTAAATTAACTGGCAATGGAAATTAAAAGGAGTGCAATTAAAAACAATTCAATTCTAATACTTGGTTTTCTGTTTTATCTGGCAATGGTATTTATCAATTTTCTGGCAAATTACCTGCCCATTAACGGCAAAAATACAGGCCAGGTTTCGGCGCAGTATCCAAATTTGTTTGTCCCTGCTCCGTACACATTCTCAATCTGGGGTGTAATTTATCTATCTATTCTTGTTTTTTTGATTTTTCAGCTTACCGGTTCGCCCGGTTTAAAGCAAAACAAAAACACCCGCTCTTCAGTACAAAACATTAATGTGGTGTTTATTTTTACCTGTGTCATTAACATGACCTGGATTGTAGCCTGGCATTATGGCCTTATACTACTAAGTGTGATACTCATGCTATTGCTGCTATTGCTGCTTATTGTGTTAAACAGTTATCTGGTAGCCCTTGACCCCTGGCTATCAAAAACTGAGAAGTTTTTTCTGAAAGCCCCGTTTGGTCTTTACCTTGGCTGGATTTGCATAGCCACCATTGCCAATGTTACGGCGCTACTGGTTAGCTATGGATGGGAGGGCTTCGGTTTAAGTGAAGAGTCGTGGGCTTTTATTATGATATTAGTAGGGGCAATAATAAGTATAGTAGCCATTTTCAGATTTAGCAGTATTTATATTGGGTTGTCGGTCATTTGGGCGCTAGGCGGAATCATTACTCAGCGCAGAAATAACGTTATTTATCATAAATACATAGAACTGTGTGCGTGGATAGGCATAGCTATTGTAGGTATAGCCATTTTTATTGAGCTTACAAATGGCTATTTATGGAAGGCAGGCTCTAATGATGATTAAATAAGCAGAAAGTAAAATAACAAAATAGCCATCGGTGAGCCGATGGCTATTTTATTTTAGTAAAAACGTAATAATAAATTCGGTTCCTTTGCCAAGTTCAGAGTTTACCTCTACTGTTGCTTTATGAGACTGGATAATATTTAAGGTGGCCGCAAGACCCAGACCTATGCCATTATTTTTTGCCGTAAAGTAGGGCTCAAATAAACGGCTCATGTTTTCGGGGCTTATACCTGTGCCATTGTCTTTAATAGAGATATAGCAGAGGTCATTATCTATAGTACTTTTAATAATCAAAACGCCATTGCCTTCTTCCATGGCTTCTACGGCATTGATTATGATGTTCAGAAATGCAATTTTTATCTTGTTTCTGTCCAGATTCAGCAGCACATCGCTCCCATATTGTTTTTCAAGGGTTATGTTTTTCAGATTGATGCGATCTATGGCCTGCTCTAGTGTCTCGTCCAGAATTTCATGAACAGATATTTTAGAAAACGCCAGTTCAGATGGCTTGGAGTTATTCAGCAGTTCTGTTATGAGGTCGCTGATGCGTTGGCTGTTGCGTCTGATAATCCCCAGAAAAAGCTTTGCATCTTCATCATCAAATTCGCTTTCAAGTTGCTCAACAGAAAGGTGGATGTTTGTTAACGGATTACGTACTTCATGTGCCAGGGTACGCACCAAACGCCCGGTAGCAGCCATTTTTTCGTGCATCATGGCTTCACGTTCGGCTTTTCGTTGTGCAGTTACATCATGTATAATGCTCAGAAAAGATTCTTTGCCTTCGCTGTTTTTTTGTTTTTGGGCATCAATCAGGCATATTTTCTTTTCTCCTTTTTTGGTTAAGAAAATGGCCTCAAATTTGTCAAGGTTGCCGTTTTCTTCCAGTTTTTCATTAAACTGCTCCCAAACTTCCGGCTTTTCAAAAATGGTGGCGGTGCTCATCTGGCTCAGCTCGTCGGCGGCATAGCCAAGCATTTCAAGTGTGGCCGGATTATAATAAATAAACCGGCCGCTTTCCGGCTGGGTAACAATTATACCCTGCCTTACATGATTAAAAATGGTTCGATACTGCTGCTCGCTTTCGCGTAGTGTTTTTAAGGTATCGGCACGTTCAAGAGAGTATCTGATGCATCGTTCAAGTTTTTCGGGGTCCAGTTCGTTTTTTATCAGATAATCCACCGCACCCAGTTTCATGGCTTCCATATCAATTCTCTGGTCGCCTTTACCGGTGAGTAAGATTATCGGACTCTGACACCCTTCCTGTATGGCTCTCTTTAAGAGGTCCAAACCAGTTTTGGCACCTAACAGGAAGTCGAAAAAACAAATGTCATACGCTGCAGTTATGATTTTTTCAACGGCATTGTCAAAATTTTTCGCCCAATCTATAGTAAACTTTTTGCCTTGTATGTCATTGATGTAGTCGCTTGTCAGGAAGAAATCATCCTCATCATCATCAACGATTAAAACCCTGATTGTGTCGAGTTCTTTCATGCGTTAAGTTTGGGTAATTGAACTATATCAAACCAGTAGTTGCCCAGGTTTTTCATTACTTCTACCAATTCAACAAATGTTACGGGCTTGGTTACAAAACTGTTTACGCCCAGGTCGTAGGTTCTCAGAATATCTTCTTCAGCCTTTGAGGTGGTAAGTACAATAACAGGGATGCTCTTCAGGTCATCGTCTGATTTTATTTCTCTTAAACACTCTCTGCCATCTTTTTTAGGCATATTAAGGTCTAGCAAAATTACTCCGGGTCTTGGCGAGCTGTCTGGGTTGCTATATTTACCGTTGCGTCGCAGGTAATCCATCAATTCGGCACCATCCTCTACAAATCTTAACTCATTTAATAAAAAATTCTCTTCCAGAGCCTCTTTTGTCATCGCTCTGTCGTCCGGGTCATCATCAGCCATCAAAATCATAATACTGCTTTTGTCTTTTTGAAATTGAATCATTATTGTGGTATTTAGAGAGTTAAGGTTTTATAATGGTTATTTAAAACTGTACTCAGGTTAATGAAATTTATAAATTATAGCTCTTCATTTTATTATAGAGCGTTTTGCGGTCAATGCTCAATACCTGGGCTGCCTTACTTTTGTTGTAGTTTACTTGTTTAAGTACCTGCAGTATCATTTCATATTCAGCGTCCAGGGCAGCCGACTTCAGATTCGGCTTAACGGGGTCTTCCTGTTTGGGGGCAATCTCTTCTGCCACCACCGTTTGAATAGGGTCTGAGAACAAAAGCCTTGAATAGTTGATAATCTCAAAAGGCAAAGATTTAGATTCAATATAGTCGCCGTCTGACAACAGTGTGGCTCTTTTTACTACATTGCGCATCTCGCGCAGATTTCCATACCACGGATAACTCAAAAAAGCGGTTTTTACGTCTTCTTCAAAGCCTTTTACGTCTTTGCCGAGTTCATCATTTGTGTTATCCAGAAAAAACCGGGCAAACTCCATGATATCAGCCTTGCGGTCTCTCAAAGGCGGAACATCAAGGCTGAATTCATTAAACCGGTGGTATAGGTCTTCTCTGAATTTCCCCTTGCGGCAGGCTTCCATTAATCGTTCGTTCGACGCCACCAATATTCTTACATCTACCGAAATCTCTTTGTTACCCCCAATGCGGCGCAATTTACGTTCCTGTACTACCCGTAACAAAGCAACCTGCACATCGTATGGCAGGTTGGCTACTTCGTCAAGAAAAAGCGTACCACCGTTGGCCATTTCAAAATGCCCTATTTTCTGATTCAAAGCACCGGTAAATGAGCCTTTCTCATGGCCAAACATTTCGCTTGCTGCCAGCTCTTTTGATATCGCTCCGCAGTCCATGGCAACAAAAGGGCCATTAGCTCTTTTACTTCTTTTATGTATTTCCTGTGCTACTGATTCTTTCCCTGAGCCACTTTCGCCATATATTATAACACTATAATTGGTTGGCGCTACCAGGTCTATTTGTCTGTAAAGGTTTTTTGATTCAGGCCCGTTTCCGAAAATGTAGCTGTTATCAGATTTGCTTCTGGAGGTTTTATGTGCCGATTTATTAACGCCCGTACTTGCGTCTTTTTCAATAGCAGACTGCATCTGGCCAGAGGATTTTTCCTGTCCTAAGGCTTTTTTAATTGTCAAAAGGATTTCGTCAGGGAAAAGAGGCTTGGTGATGTAATCAAAAGCGCCCAGTTTCATTACATCTATAGCAATTTTGATGTCTGAATAGCCTGTAATAATCAGTACCGGCACCTCAGGGAAACGCTCTTTTATTTTACGGAGAATCTGGCCGCCATCTAAGTCGCCCAGCCGAAAATCAGTCATTACCAGGTCTGGTGTAAACTCTTCCAGCAAACTGAGGCCTGTTTGTCCGTTTTGGGCAATAGCCACATCATACCCGTTTTTGCTTAAAAAGCGGCGTAGTAAAAGACAAATATCGGTATCATCATCAATAACAAGGATACGTTGCATATAGTATAATGGTTGAATTTTAAAGATTTTGAAAACTGGAAATTATAAGACACGTCTGAGTTGGGCCGATTGAATACCCAGATGGTCTCGGTACTTTGCTACTGTACGCCGTGCAATCGGATACCCTTTCTGAGCCAGCATATCGGCCAGCTGAAAATCATTCAGCGGTGCGCTTTTGTCTTCTTCAGAAATCAAACCCGCCAGTGTCTGTTGAATCTCGCGATTCGATACCTCAATTCCTGAATCTGTAAAGATACCTCCCGAAAACAGGTCTTTCAGATGTATGGTTCCAAAGGGTGTCTGTGCATATTTTCCGCTGGTTACTCTTGATACCGTCGAGATGTCCATTTTTATTATTTCTGCCACATCTTTCAGGGTCATGGGTTTTAATTTCTGCATATGTCCGGTTTTAAAAAACTCTTCCTGAATTTTTATCAGGGTTTTCATTGTTTTCAGCATGGTGGTTTCTCTTTGCTGTATAGCATCAATTAACCAGTTAGCTGCAGAAACCTTTGTGTGGATATAGTTTGCGGCTGCCTTATCGGGCGTGCCTTGTATTAAATCATTAAAAGAATTATTGACCCGTAACGGCGGTATCTGATTGCTGTTCAGTGACACCTCAATCTTGTTGTCTTCATAAAAAACCAGATAATCTGGTATAATGTTATCTTTTATAAGAATTGAACTTGTGTTTTCTTCTGAAATAGGCTTTGCGTGCAGAGAGGTGATAAGATTTATAGCATTTTTGAGTTTTTCTGAACATATTTCTCTCGAACGCATAATTTTCTCATAATTACGCACGGCCAGGTCGTCCAGGTTGTTCTGCACAACATCATACGCCAGGTCAACATCCTGCCCTTCCTCTCTTTTTTTGTCAAGTTGTATCAACAGGCACTCCTGCAGGTTTGATGTGCCAATTCCGATAGGCTCAAGATTACGTATAATAGCTATTACTTCTTCTACGTCGGGTACGTCTACAAATATATTATTGGTAAACGATACGTCATCGGCCAGTGCTTCAGCATCATATTTCAGAAAGCCGTGTTCATCAAGAGAATCAATTATAAAATCGCCTAATAATTGTTGGCGTTCGTTCAGGGCAAGTACGTGCAATTGTTCTTTCAGGTCGTCTCTCCACGATGTTTGCTGTATTATAGGCGCCGAGTAGAAGTCGTCATCGCTGCTGTAGTTATTCAGCTGCGTTTTATAGTTGGGGGTATCATCGTCGTATTCATCCCAGTCGAGATAATCGGCCGAACTAGCAGAAAGTGCGTCCTTATCGTCACGGTCAAAATCATCTGCGTCTGTATCTTCGCCCACTGTGGCTTCTTCAAGCATGGGGTTTTCTTCCAGTTCTGTTTTAATGTGTTCTTCCAGCTCTATGGTTGAGAGTTGCAAAAAGTTTAATAGTTGTATCTGCGACGGAGAAATTCTTAAAGTTTGTTTCTGGGTCTGGCTGAGATTTAGCATGGCATAAGGTTTTTTATAAGCGTATATATATCAATTTATAGCCCACAAGTATCAGCAAGAAAAAAAAACGAAAAAAGTTATTGTAAAATTTTGATTATCAGCAATTTAAAAGATTGGACTTTTTTAAAGAAAATTCTTGTATTGTTTTTTTGTTTTATGGCAAAAGAAAAATATTCCACAATGTGAGTATAATATTCCACATTTTAATTTAAACGCCCTAAATTGATACCAACCCTCTGTTATGAAAAAAAGTCTACGGTTAATTCTTTCATCTTTTATTGTCTGTGTTATATTGCTGGCTACGCTCAGCTGGCTTTCATATAAAAAAATCAAAGAGTCAACCAACTATGCCATTGCCGTAGAAGACACTCATGAGGTGCTTCGCAAAAGTGAAGAACTGATATCAGTTCTGAAAGACTACGAAACCGGGCAAAGAGGTTATATTCTTACGCATGAGCGCATTTTTCTGGAACCTTATTATAAAGCCGAAAACCAGATAAATGGAATCTATCATACATTAAAAAACGCTGTTAGAAAAAACCCTGAACAACTACAAAGGGTAGATACTCTGTCGGGTATTATTTCCGAGCGTATACGTCTGCTGAAACTTAATATTTTGCAAGTTGAAAATAATAAGCCAATCGATAAGTCGACATTTTTACTTGGTAAGCAGGAGATGGATGAAATTAGAACTATTATAAACAAGTTTCAGGAAACAGAGCGGAATTTACTGTACAAAAGAAGAGACCAGAAAAGTGTTAACGACCAACAAACCTCCTCCATACTGATAATGCTTTCTGTATTTTCATTCTCACTTTTGATTGTTTGTTTTTTTCTGATTTTTGTAGAATTGCGGCGCAGGCTTAAGTTTCAGCATAAGCTTGAAAACAAGATTGACGAGCTGAACCGCTCTAACGCCGATCTGGAGCAGTTTGCCTATGTGTCGTCTCATGATTTGCAGGAGCCACTCCGAAAGATAAGGTCGTTTAGCGACAGGCTTGTGAGAAAGCATGCCGACGCTCTGAATGAAGATGGCAAAGAGACCCTTGAGAAAATTACTACTGCCGCCGAACGCATGCAGAACCTGATAAACGATTTACTTGATTTCTCAAGGCTGGTTAACCGCAAGGAGGCCAATTTTCAGAATGTTAATCTGCAGGAAACTCTTGATAAGGTTCTTAACGATTTATCTGTAAAAATTGAAGAAAAAAAAGCAGACATAATTACCAAAAAATTGCCGTATATTTGGGGTGTTTCTTTCCAGATTAATCAGTTGTTTCTCAACCTTATCAGTAATGCGCTAAAATTTACCAGTGAAAACAGATTACCTGTTATTGAGATAGACTACACCATTGCCAAAGGAGCTGAAATACCAGGAATTGAGGACCTGAGAAAAGAATTTGATTACCACAAAATAGTTGTTAAAGATAACGGGATTGGCTTTGAGGCAGAGTATGCCGAAAAGATTTTTGTTATTTTTCAACGCTTACACGGGCGTAATCATTACGAAGGTACAGGCGTTGGTCTGGCTATTTGCAGACGTATTATGAGTAATCATAACGGCTTTATTTTTGCCGAAAGCCAACCGGATGAAGGCGCCACTTTTATTTTATATTTCCCAACAAAATAAATAATAATTCGGATATAGGAATGAGCATATTATCAATCCTCATTGCGGACGACGATGAAGATGACAAATTTTTACTGAAATCTGCATTTGAAGAAAGCGGAATAGAGGCACCATTATCTTTTGTTGATAACGGGCAGGAGTTAGTAGATTTTTTACATAAAGCCAAGAAGTTGCCAAGCATCATTCTTCTGGATTTGAATATGCCCAAAAAAGATGGAAGAGAGGCGCTAAAAGAGATTAAGGAGAATCCTAAATTCAGAAGTATTCCTATTTTAATATTAACTACCTCAAACTCACCCGAAGATATCAAAAATTGCTATTTTCTGGGTGCTAACTGTTTTATAACAAAGCCTTCAACATTTGAAGGCCTCATGAAAATGATTGGCGAACTAAACAAGTTCTGGTTTAACATAGCATCAATACCTACAAAGCATTAACAGGTAACCTGCTTTGCGTGGCCGTTGGCGGGGTTGCAGGTTTGTCGGCGGTTTTATCTTTTACCCACATTAATGCTTTTTCAATTAATGATGGTTTGTAGTTTCCTATATAAGCGCCGCCGTTAAGCTCTGCCAACTCAGGTTTGGTGTCAGTTGCATTTTTTACCCAGTTCAGGCCTTTGTCCATAATAGCATCTTTATTTTTGAGTATCATGTTGCTTGCATAGTTCTTCAAAAAGAAAGGTACCAGAAGTTTAATGGGCCAGGGCGAGCTCCTTAGAATGCCATGGCGCACAATGGTGTCTACACCCAGGCCTACGCCTACATTCAACAAACCATTATTCCGGTTGGTCAGAAAGTCTCCCATAAAACGCACTGCATGGCGGGCAGGGCTTAGGTCTTCTTTAATAGCATTAAAATTGCTTCTTATTTTTGATTGAGAAAGCTGAATCTCATTTTTGAGCCGTGCTCTTTCGGCTCGCAGGTCATTCAAATTTCTGATGTTAGTCTTCATAGTAGAATTTCTGAATGATAGAGTTAATGACTGGAATTTTAATCAGGTTGTCGCGTTGCAGATAAATTATAATTCCGGCAATTACATAAACACCGGCTACAATAAATAATCCAAATGCCAGGTTGTTTAAGCTCTGGCCAATTAACCAGGCTACTCCCAGGCTTATAAAAAAAAGTGCAAAAGTTGCTGTAACACCCAGTACAATTGCAGAGGCGGCAGTTGATATGCCATCGGCAACTTTTTCAACAGTATTCAGAACTCCCAGATTCCATCGGGCTTCCAGATGATTGGATAAATCATCAAAGACATCCTCTGTTTTTTCTTTAATGTCATTGTATATTTCCATGTCATCAGATTGTTTAATTGAAATAGTGAGCCAGCATAATACCTGGCTCACCGACTCGACTTACGCTATTTTTAAGAGCTTAGCCCATTTGAAGCTTCTTTTTTGTAGAGTTATATTGATCTTCGGCGTCAGAGGCCAAATCATCAAATTTTTGCTGCGCTTTACCTTTCAGGTCGTATGCTTTATTGCGTAGCTCGTCTTTTGTGTCTTCGTATTGGTTTTTACCACGACGAATCGCATTCAGTAATTCGTCGGCTAATTCGTTAGCAGTTTTTCTGACTTTAGAGCGGATTTCCTCACCTTTGTCTGGGGCAAACATCATTCCTATAACTGCACCGGCTGCTGCAGCCGTGATAACTCCCAAAAGGATTTTTGAAGTACTTTTCATAATAGTTAATGTTTAAAAGTTTTTTATTAAGATGCATATACAGGTAAAAATCCTATTCCATTATGCTAAAAGAGCATATCTTGTGCAATAAAATGAGGGCGCAACCCATTTTGTAGAACTTTTTGCTCATTATGAGGGTATAATACTACCCCCCTGCCGAATGAATAAAAATAGGGCTGGCACAGTTTTTTATTCTATAATAGTCAAGAAAGAAGTTAATTATGCAAAGATGAAAAGCGAAGAAGAAAATGGTTTGTCTGCCCTGATAGTAGATGACGAAATAGATACCTGCTTATTGATAAAGATGTATTTGAAAAAGAAAGGAATACAGTCTTTTCATGCGCATACTTTGCAGGATGGGTTTGAAAAAGCCAGTAGCCTGACACCCCAACCCAAATGGATTTTTCTGGATAATAACCTGCCTGATGGACTGGGGATTGAAAAATTGTCGGAATTTAAGAAGTTACTGCCTGATACCAAAATAGTTATGATAACTGCCATTGGTAAACTTAAAGAAAAAGCGTTAGAAGTGGGGGCTCATAATTTTATTGAAAAACCCCTGTCTTATGCTTCTATTGATAGTTCTTTATAACAAGCAAACACAAATTTTGATTTACTGAATCCCACAACTTTTATGACCTTTCAGTATATCGGTGTCAGAAAAGCAGTAAATCGAATTGTTTTATAAACAGTTTATTTTAAACCCTTTAACACAAAAAACATGGAAGGACAAGGATTATTGTATGCAATTATTATTGGAGCCATAGCAGGTTGGCTGGCCGGCGAAATCAAAAGAGGTTTTGGTTTTGGGCTTATTGGCAACATCATTGTAGGTATTATAGGCGCACTGGTAGGTGGCTGGTTATTTGCAGCGCTTGGTATCTCATTGGGTACGGGTGCAATAGCACATATTCTTACAGCTGTTATAGGCGCCCTGGTAGTACTTGGTATTGTGGGGCTGATACGAAGGGCCTAGCCAGCTATTTGTTTAACTCAGAACGGGAAATGCACATTCAACTGCATTTCCCGTTTTTTTTGTCCTCCCGTGGGGATCTTCATACTGGCTTTTTTCTAATTAATCCGCATTTAATTGCCATTCGGGTGGGTACCATTACCGGCAGTTTTGTTCATAGGGTAGGGGCTGTTTTAAAAGCACCCGGTTAACAACATATAGAATAGGGGTATTACGTAGCCATAATCTTTAATGTACGCTGTATAAAACTATTGCAGGGCTGCGTAAGATTTACAACGGCACAAAGCCACAAACAAAAAAAGCAGCAGATAAAATCCGCTGCTTTTCTAACCATTGCTACTAATCTAAACCACCTATTATTAGTCAATATCTTTCTGAATATCATCTATTTTCTGGTTCAGTTTTTTCTTAAACTCTTTCCAGTCTTGCTTCATATCGCTTCTGATTTCCTTAAGAGAATTATCAAGGTCGTTAAGCTCCTCTTTTAGTTTTTCTCTTCTTTCTTTCCATCTGTCTTTTTCTTTTTCTGAGGCCGATTTAACTTTTGCCTCAGCTTCATCAATCTCTTTTTTTAGTTCTAATCGCTGCTTTTCAATTTTAGCAGCCATTTCATCTTTCTCACGTTTAATGTCTTCAGAAGTCTGATTAACACCGTCTTTAATGTCATCAGCTGTTTCATCAGCTTCGGCTTCTACTTTGTCCTGGGTGTCCTGGGCGGTATCTGCTACTTCTCTTTTTTCATCTCTTGAGCAAGAGGTAAAGCCTATGGTGCCGATAGCAAAAAGGGCACAAGCCAGCATAACTTTTGTTTTCATTGTTCAGTATATAATTTAGATATGTGTTTTACTATTAGAATCTGTTATGCTGTGGAGGTTAAAAATGGAAACCCACAGTAGCCTGAAACAAATTGCCTTTGGCGGCAAATTTGCTGGCCGTGGCAGCATCTTTATATTTTACATCAATAATGTCGTTTACATTGCCTTCGTAGCGAACATCAAAGTTAATTTTTCCGATATCAAAACCTACACCTGCCTGATACCCCAATACCGCTTTCTTGAATACCTCATCGGTACTTTCTCCGCTTGCTTCTTTAATTGCTTCGCCAAGGTTGCCGTCGTTGCCGATGTTAAAAGAGGCAATAGGGCCTGCATTGATTCTTAGCACATTACCCAGTTTATAACCTACAAGTAAAGGGAAATCAAGGTTTGTCATTCTGAAATCGACAGTTGTGGTGCTGTTGTTATTGCTGTTGAACATTTCATACTTGCCGCCTTTCTGAGAAATCAGAATCTCGGGTTGTAAAAAGAACGTTTTACCAAATCTTAAAAATACACCACCAGTAAAACCGAAGGCCCTGTTTTCGTTATTTCTGAAATTAAAAACAGTATTGCCAGATGTAATCGATAAGTCGTTTCCTCTCACTTGCGATAGATTTGTACCCAGCCTTAAACCTGCCGTGAAACCCTTGGTTTGCGCAAATGCTGATGCACTTATTAGAGAAACAAATGCCAATGCAATAATTTTTTTCATACCGTGCTTAAATTTATTAATTGTTAAATGGTTATTATACCAGTCAAAATTAATATGCCAATTTTGTATGAGGCTTATTATAAGTACTTTATGAAAAACGAGTACTTGCAGCTGGGGAAAACCCTCTACAATTTGAGCAAGCCGGTAAGTGAGTTAAGGCAATTTTATTTGCTTTTTTTCTGGTTGTTACCTTTTTTCTTGAATAGCGCTTTTACACCATCTGTGGTTTCACTGATGGTCTCAACAATTTCCTTTTCAATTTTATTGGCTCTATTGCGCTTCTCTTCCATCTTGGTAGCACTGCTGGCGGGTTCACCCATTAAAAAGCCATAAGGGTGTAAATCAGGAACCGAGTCAAAAACAACTTTTATGATAGCAATAATGGGTAGGCACAGGGCCATGCCGGCAATACCCCACAGGCTGGCGCCCATCAGCAAGCCCAGAATAGCCGCCAGTGGGTTGATGCTGATTTTAGAACCTACAATATTGGGGGTAATAAAGTTGCCTTCAAGCATTTGCACGGCAAAGAAAGAGGCTGCTACACCCACTGCATACATGGGTGAGTCTTTTGTTACCAGTGCAACAACAATAGGAAGGAGCGAGCCAATGAGAATACCGATATAAGGAATAATTAGCAAGATTGCCGCCAGGAAACCAAAAAAGATGGCGCCTTCAATACCCAGCAGAAGCAAGCTGATGGTATTGAGCGTGCCAACAATAATGGTTACAATAATAACACCAGATAAATAACTATGAATGACATCATAAATTTTAACCAGAATCTCGTTTACCCTGTCTTTGTTGGTAGACTTAAACACCTTAAAGAAAAACTCTTTGAAGAAATCGCGGTAAAGCAATAGAAAAAACATATACACCGGCATGATAGACATGTTGCCGATCATGTTTGATGTAGTAGAAAGCGCGGTACCCACCACTGCACCACCCTGATTAATAATCTGGTCGGTATAATTGTTAAGTTGGTCAACCTGCGTTTCCATCGACAAAGCAAATTTTTTCGATGTCCAGCTTAGCAGATTCTTATATGCCAGTTCAACTTTTGATATCAGCTGTGGAATCATCTTTGAGAAACCGCGTACCTGTGTAGAGGCCAGATAAACGATAGTCGCTATAAGCACCACAAATAAAACCAGGGTAATTGTAATGGCAAGCACACGGTTTACTTTCCGCTTTTCGAGCCAGTCACAGACCGGGAAGAGTAGTATAGACAGAATGATGGATATAATAAATGGCACCAATACGGCTTCCAGCACACTTAACCAATACACAATGATGGTAATTGAAAGTAGTGCAAGCGGTAGTTTCAAGTTAAATGGTAAACGTTGTGGAGGCATGAAAACAAAGTTTTATAGTTTGCTAAATTAAACAAAAACTTATGCCAACTGGTTTTTAAAGCAGCAAAACAAAAAGCAGGATTCAAACTTTTATTTGAATCCTGCTTTTTAGTTAATCGCTTATTATTGTTTGGCTATGTCGCCAGTGCCATTTCTGGCATCTTTTTTAAGGCTTTCGTCAGCTACAATGGCCAGTTCTACCCTGCGGTTTTTGTCACGGCCGCTTTCTGTGGTATTATCAACCAAGGGAGTAGATTCCCCATATCCAATTACCGACATCCTGGTGCGTTTCACACCATTGTTACTTAAAAAACCGGCAACTGCATTGGCGCGTTTTTCTGATAGCTTCATGTTGTAGTCTTCAGCGCCCACGTTGTCAGTATGGCCGCCAACCAGAATATTGGTATCGCCGTACTCCTTCAGTGTTTCCGAAAGTTTTATGAGGTTATCTTTTGACACCTGTGTTAATGTGTAAGAGTCAAAGCCGAACAATATACCCGACTTCATGGTAAGTTTAATACCCTCGCCTACACGCTCAACTTCTGCCACACCTTCCAGGTCTTTTTTCATTTTAGCAGCCTGTTTGTCCATATAACGGCCAATGAATACCCCGGCGGCACCGCCAACCGCCGAACCAATAATGGCATAAACAGCCGGGTTTTTACTCTTGCTGCCAATAGCCGCACCGGCGGCAGCACCTGTACCTATGCCTATAATAGCGCCCTTTTGTTCGTTTGTTAATTTCTTGAATGAATTACATGAGATAGTAGAACTCAATAGTATGGCTCCACAGAGCGATACTGCAAGGCCTCTCTGAAAAACGGATTTAGTGTGGTTCATGACATTTAGAATTTTATGAATCTTCAATGTCTGTTAAAGAAATGTGCCAGATTTATGTGGTGGCAATACAAAGGGCTGATAGGCAGCGGGTTAAGTGTGGGTTTAGTGCGATTTAAATGTTTATGGGGCGACAATTTTCTGTATTGAACTGTGTAAAATATGCTACAACTAAGGTTTAGGTTATTTTTTAAATTTTTTTACATACCTTTAAGGCGTAATTTATTGCCTCTGAAATTTAATACTTCACTCCTCGATAGTCTGCTGCCTGATATTGCTTAATACCAATATACCGGCACAATTTAAGACAAGTTCTCACTTGTTCTAATCTTTTGTTTTATCCAAATAAAGACTATCAATCATGTTTTATATCCAATCTGAGCGTTTAAAGCTCATCCCTTTAAATTTACATCATTTAAGTATATATCAGCAATCAGGCGCACTGGCGGTAGAACTGGGCCTTGCTTCAGTAAGCATTGATATGGAGCCGTTATTCCTGAACGAGTTTGACGATGCCCTGCAAAACTTCTGGATACCCTCAGTTGAGAAAAACCCACAGCATTACCAGTGGTTTACCAACTGGCTTATGGTGCTGAAAGAAGAAAATGTGGGAATTGGAGGCATTGGTCTTACCGGATTACCTAATGAAAATCGGGAGTCTGAGGTGGGCTATGGAATAGGCCAACAATACAGAGGGAAAGGCTATGCTACCGAAGCCCTGGTGTGTATCAGCCATTGGGCTTTTATGCATCCCAAGCTGCATACAATTGTAGCACATACGCCTGTCGACTTGTTTGATTCGCAAAGAGTTTTGCAAAAAGCAGGGTTTCAATCGGTAAGGGCAGAGAATGAACTGCTAAGGTGGGAGCTGAAACGAAATACCTGAGCAGGCCTAACTAAAATAAAACCATAGGTCTTTGCCGGCATACCATATCATAACCAGGCAAAGGGCCACTTTCATAACTATCCCCACCAGGAAACCTATAAAAGACCCGATAGCAGCTTTGGTGGCTTGTTCAGAAGTTGAACCCGCAAGGAGTTCGCCAACCAATGCGCCAACAAATGCACCGATAAAGATGCCAAAGGGGCCAAAGAATAAACCAATGAGCATGCCAAGCATACTACCCCAGGACCCATACCTTGAGCCACCGAATTTTTTGGTGCCCCAAACGGGCACGTAGTAATCGAGCACTGTTACTACAAGCGTGAGCAAGCCCAGGGTCCAGAGCAGGTTTTCGCTGAATTGGGCAAATCTGGTAAAATGCAAAGCAACAATGCCTGCAAAGCTGAGCGGTGGGCCGGGCAATGGTAAAACGGCCCCCGCAAGGCCAATCAGCAGGCAGACAATGGCAATAATTAATAGTACAATGTCCATGTTTTCAGAGGCTTATGTGAACAAACAAATGTATTGCTTTTTGTGTTGGCGCCTCATTTTTTAATAAGCATTATTAACCATTTATCAAATAAGTAATGAGTCAGACGTCTCAAACAAGGGCAGAAATGCCGCAGGGAGCAAACAAGGTGCTCGACCGCCGCACAATTGAAAACAGCTATTCGTCACTGATTCCGCTGCTGCAAGAAGGGTTCTCAGTGCTTGATGTGGGCTGTGGCTCGGGCAGTATTACTGCCGGTGTAGCCAGGCAGGTAGGGCCAAACGGTAAAGTAGTTGGAATCGATTTCAGCGAACATCTCATTAATATGGCCACAAAAAACTATGCCCATCTGAACAATCTGTCGTTTGAAGTGGCAGATATAAACACGTACAAACCTGACCACAAATTTGATTTGGTAATAGCGGCCCGAACCTTGCAATGGGTGAGTAACCCGGCTGAGGTAGTTTCAAATATGGTAAATCTATTGAAGCCCGGCGGGCGAATTTCTATACTTGATTATAACCATACCCGAATTGAATGGACACCACAGCCACCGCAGTCAATGCTTGATTTTTATGAGGCATTTCTCAACTGGCGGGCAGATGCCGGTTATGACAACGCCATTGCTGATAATTTACCCGCTATTTACAAAGACCTGGGTCTGGACTCAGTCACAATCGTTGAACAACATGAAATGAGCAGGGTTGGAGAGGAGAGTTTTAAAGGTGATGCACAAATCTGGTCAGTGGTAGCAGAAACACGTGGGAATCAGGTTGTGAAGGATGGGTTTATTTCAGAAGAGGTTCGGCTGAAAGCAATCCAGGATTATAACACCTGGATTGCTGACAAAGCGCAGGCCATGAAATTGTATCTGCTGGCCATTGAGGCTGTTAAGCCTTAGCTAAAACTTTATGCAGGGCTTCTAAAAAGATGTCGGCCTCTTTGGTTGTAAGGGCAAGGCTGGGGAGCAAACGCATGGTGTGTTTCCCGGCTACGCCCGTAAATATTTTATGGTCAAAAAGCAGAGAATTCCTGATAGGGTCAACCGGTTGTTCAAACTCGATACCTATCATTAATCCTTTGCCGCGTAGTTCTTTTATTCCCTTAAACTGCTTCAGGTTTTCAAAGAAATAATCGCCCACGGCTGCGGCATTTTGCACCAGTTTTTCTTTCTTTATAACGTCAATTACTGCATTGGCAGCTGTACAGGCCAGATGATTACCTCCAAAGGTTGTACCCAGCATGCCATGCTTGGCCTCAAATCTGGGCGATATAAGAATAGCCCCGATTGGGAAACCGTTACCCATGCCTTTGGCTGTAGAAATAATGTCTGGTTTTACGCCACTATACTCAAAGCTGAAAAATTTACCCGAGCGCCCATATCCGCACTGCACGCTGTCATGTATAAAAATGGCTCCTGTTTTATCACAGGCCTTGCGTATGGCTTTTAGAAACGCATCACTGGCAACCTGTATACCCCCAACACCCTGAATACCCTCAACAATTACCGCACAGGTTTCGTTATCAATGGCTTTCTTAACCGCTTCCACATCGTTAAACGGCAATATCTGCACGTGGTCTGCAAAGTTAAGGGGTGCCTTTATTGATGGGTTGTCGGTTACGGCTACAGCGGCAGACGTACGGCCATGAAACCCTTTGGTAAAGGCAATCACTTTTTTACGACCATTATAAAAAGAAGCCAGCTTCAATGCATTCTCGTTAGCTTCAGCGCCAGAGTTTACCAGAAACAGGTAATAATCTTTCAATCCTGAAATTTTACCCAGTTTATCTGCCAGTTCTTCCTGCGACGGAATTTTGACAGAATTTGAATAAAAACCAATGTTTTTTAATTGTTGTGTAAGCCTTCGGACATAAACAGGGTGCGTGTGGCCTATTGAAATAACGGCATGGCCACCATATAAATCTAAATACTCCTGTCCGTTCTTATCCCATAGATAAGAACCCTGAGCCTTTACCGGCTCAATGTCATAAAGGGGATACACATTAAAAAGCGTCATTTGAAATTGGTTTTTTTAAGATAATGCGGCCTTTTTACAGCCTATTTTAAATGAGCTGGCAAAGTTCTCAATTTATTATGAAAAATCAGGCGAAAATCGAAAGATTATGAAAGGCAGTTACTAAAAAAATACTGTGGATAAGTGTGTTGGTATGTGGATAACTCGCGCCGGTGCGGTTGATGCCCCGGAGTTTTAAGTCAGCAGGAGAACGTAGAAATAAGCTCATCCACCAAAAGAAAAAGCCCGACAAATGATATGTTCAGGCTTTTTCTCTTATAACTAAATGAAATACAACATAATAACGTGCAAAAATTGATTTTATTGTGGTAGAGAATAATTACCATATAATTTGCCAAAAACTCTTTTTTTATGTGTAGTTTTAGTAAGTAAAGCCTTCTTTTACCGGGCAGGCACATTACTAAGTTGAATGTTCTATGAGGCAATCAGTTATTTACGAAGTTACAATTCAATACATTGGTACATTGAATGATGTCAGAAAGCGGGAACCATTTACAGTCTATTTCTCTAATCTTAAAAGGGCTATTGAATGTGTGCAGACCAATCTGGCTATAAATGGCTGGGAGCAAAAGAAGGTCAATTACACGGCCGTTTATAGAGCATTGAAATCAAAAAACAAATTTGTGTGTGACTTTGACGCTATGAAAACCAAATTCTTTCAGGTAGTTATTATTCCCAAAACACTCAACCCGAAGTTAACCACCCTGGGTATAGACGAATACCCGACACTTAAAAAATGATAATTTCTGATTGTCGGCAATGGGTATCTTACATAAGAAAATAAATTGTTTAACTTTTTGAAAACAAAATTAAACAAACTAAGTTTATACAATTAACAATGCAATAACCGGTATTTCTGAATGAAAAAAGCTGTAGTAATAGGGGCAGGATTTGCGGGGTTGTCAGCAGCAACCAAATTGGCTGACGAAGGTTACGAAGTGGTAATACTTGAAAAAAACTCAATGGCAGGCGGGCGTGCCCGTATTTTTGAAGAAAAAGGCTTTATGTTCGACATGGGCCCCAGCTGGTATTGGATGCCCGACGTATTTGAACAATATTTTGCTACCTATGGCAAAAAGGTTTCTGATTACTATAATCTGGTAAGGCTTAACCCGTCATATAAAGTGATTTTTGGACCGGAAGACGACATTGACCTACCGGCCAATCTGAACGAACTGAAAACACTTTTTGACACCATAGAACCCGGGAGCAGTAAAAAGCTGGAAGCATTTTTGGAAGAGTCGAAATACAAATATGAAGTTGGCGTAGGAGAGTTTGTCTGGAAACCCAGCTTGTCGGTTACCGAATTTTTTGATTTTCGGCTGTTAACCAAAGCCCTGAGTCTTGATTTATTTGCCTCGTTTGGCAAGCATATCCGAAAGTTTTTCAGCAGCAAAAAGCTTCTGCAGTTAATGGAGTTTCCGATTCTTTTTCTGGGAGCCACGCCTCAAAACACGCCTGCTTTGTATAGTTTAATGAACTATGCAGAAATAGCGTTGGGTACCTGGTATCCGATGGGTGGTATGCACGAAATTGTAAAAGCCATGGTGCAACTGGCAGAAGAAAAAGGTGTGGATATCCGCCTCAACGAAGAGGTAACGCAGATTGTAGTTCAGAATGGTATGGCTCAAAAGGTAATAACCAAAACCGGCCGGTATGATGCAGATGTAGTAATTGGTGGTGCCGACTACCACCATATAGAAACCAACCTGCTGGATAAACCCTACCGGAACTACAGCGATAGCTACTGGCAAAGCCGTACAATGGCGCCTTCATCGTTGCTGTTTTATCTGGGCGTAGACAGAAAGGTTGATAAGCTGATACATCATAATTTATTTTTTGATGAAGACTTTAACCAGCATGCCAAAGAAATATATACTAGTCCGCAATGGCCGTCAAAGCCGTTGTTCTATGTTTCAGCGCCCTCAAAGACTGATGCCTCAGTAGCACCGGAAGGTTCAGAGAATCTGTTCATTCTCATTCCCATCGCCCCAGACCTGGAAGACAATGAAACCGTGCGTGAGAAGTATTACGATATGGTAATGGCACGGCTTGAAAACTACGTGGGGCATAACATAAAAGAACACGTGATATATAAACGCAGCTTTGCCGTGAGCGATTTTAAAAGCGAATATCACTCGTTTCGAGGAAATGCCTATGGGCTGGCCAATACCCTGCTGCAAACGGCGTTTCTGAAACCGAGTTTAAAAAATAAAAAGGTGAGGAACCTCTACTACACGGGTCAGCTAACAGTTCCCGGGCCGGGTGTTCCTCCATCTTTAATTTCGGGTCAGGTAGTGGCCAATGAGGTATTAAAAGAGTTTGGAAAAGCTCAAAAAGAAGTTTCAATTGCCTAATATAGATTTTACCCAACCTTTTAACAGACCAAAATATGTTTAGTTTGTTTGAAAAAACCACCTTTGCCTGTAGTAAGCTCATAACTAAATACTACAGTACTTCATTTACACTGGGTATACAAACACTTAGCCGTAAATTTCATGACCCTATCTACGGAATTTACGGGTTTGTAAGATATGCTGACGAAATTGTTGATACATTCCATGATTTCGACAAAAAAACTTTGCTTGACCGATACCGCCACGAAACCTACTTAGCCATAGAAGAAGGCATCAGCCTCAACCCTGTTTTGCACTCTTTTCAAAAAGTAGTAAAGCAGTTTAAAATTGAGCAGGAGTTGATAGACGCATTTCTTGACAGCATGGAAATGGACCTTTCTAACACGGCCTACGACAATAAAAATTATAACAAATACATTTATGGTTCGGCCGAGGTGGTGGGCTTGATGTGCCTGCGGGTGTTTTGTGAAGGAGACGAGCCAATGTATGAAAAACTGAAAGACCATGCCCGCAGCCTGGGTGCTGCTTTCCAGAAAGTGAATTTTCTGAGAGATATGCAGAGCGATTTTATGGAAAGAGGGCGGGTGTATTTCCCGAATGTAGATTTCAGCGAATTTGGCGTTTCGGCCAAAACACAAATAGAGCAGGATATCCAGAAAGATTTTGATGATGCCTACATTGGTATAATGGCACTACCATCTGGCGCCAGAAAAGGCGTATATCTGGCCTATTGCTATTATCTGAAACTCTTTGGCCGTATCCGTAGTCTTTCTGCTGCCCGGATACAACAGGAACGAATTCGCGTACCCGATACCATTAAACTGGCTCTTCTTGCCAAAACCTGGGTGCAGAGCGGCTTTAATGTCATCTGAATTTAACCTCAATACTCTGCTTGCCGGTTAATAAGCCGGCAAGCTTTTTGTTGTCTTATACTTGGGTAATATGTGATTTTTTTTCTACTTTTGCTCACTTATCCTCAAACTAAGCTACTTTTTATGGTATTTTGTGTGAAGGATTGATAATGAGATACTTAATAGAAAAACGCATATACACATGAAGTTTGTTGTTTCCTCATCTGCTCTGCTCAGACACCTTTCTACCATCAATGGTGTCATTGCCAGTAACCCGATAGTTCCTATTCTTGAAAACTTTTTGTTTCAGCTTGACAAGGGCAACTTAATGGTAACGGCTTCAGATATGCAAACGGTTATGATCACCGAATTTGAGGTTGATTCTCGCGATACCGGATCTTTTGCTGTACCCGCCCGCCTTTTGCTTGATACCCTGAGAAGCCTTCCTGAGCAGCCTGTTCAGATTAATGTTGACGAAGAGACCTTCGGCACTGAACTCGTAACCGCCAATGGCCGTTATAAGCTGGCCGGTGAAAACCCGATGGATTTCCCTCGTGTGCCACAGGTCAACAGAAATTTCAGTATTGAAATGGACTCAGACGTGCTGGGTACAGCCATTGCCAATACTATCTTTGCCACCAGCACAGACGACCTCCGCCCTGCCATGACAGGCGTATTCGTTCAGGCTTCTGACAAGGCCACTACCTTTGTAGCTACCGACGGACACCGATTGATACGATACCGCCGCACAGATATTACCTCGCCTAACAGTACTTCAATGATTCTGCCGCGCAAGGCGCTTAACCTCCTGAAGTCTTCTTTGCCTGGTGAAGTATTGCCCGTAAAGGCTGAATTCAGTAATTCGAATGCATTTTTTAGTTTTGGCAATATAAAAATGATTTGCCGCCTGATAGACGAGCGTTTCCCTGATTACGAAAACGTTATCCCTCAGAACAACCCTAATAAATTAAAAATTGAGCGCACCGAATTGTTGAGCACCCTGAAACGTATTTCTATTTACTCAAATAAAACTACGCATCAGATTCGCCTTAAAATATCTCAGAACGAGCTGGTTATTTCGGCAGAAGACCTGGATTATTCAAATGAGGCAACTGAAAAGCTGGCTTGTGAATATGACGGCGACGACATTGAGATTGGGTTCAATGCCAAGTTTTTGATAGAAATGCTCAACAATCTGAGCGTTAAGAATATCTCACTTGAAATGTCGCAGCCGAATCGTGCCGGTTTGATTATACCTGTAGAAAAAGTTGATAACGAAGATACCTTGATGCTTGTAATGCCGGTGATGTTAAATACATACGCATAAGCCGCTAAATGATATGCAAAAGCCCTATAAGCCAGTAATGGTTTGTAGGGCTTTTACTTTTTTGATTCAGTATTCTAAAACCGTCAGTAATTGTGAACAAGATAAGCAATTTTTTCTCTCGTATCGGTCTCGACTGGTTTTTAGGCGCCATTATTCTAATGGTTGTCCTGGCCTATTATTTCCCTTCTTTTGGCATTATGCAAGAGCCTTTCTCCTTAGAAGAACTAGCCAATTATGGAGTGTCGGGCATTTTCTTCTTTTATGGGCTTAAGCTAAGTATAGATAAACTTAAGAAAGGCCTGGCCAACTGGAAAATGCACCTGGTAATTCAGCTTACTACTTTTGTATTGTTTCCAATCATCGCATTACTGGTAAAGCCCTTATTTAAAGGAGCAGATACAGAAAATCTCTGGCTTGGAATTTTCTACCTCGCGGCTTTGCCATCTACCGTTTCATCATCTGTTGTAATGGTTTCAATGGCCAACGGTAATGTGCCTTCTGCCATTTTTAATGCCAGTATATCAAGTCTGATAGGCTTGTTTATGACGCCGCTATGGGTAGGTATTTTTGTTGCTGCCGATACCGGCGGTTTTGACACCCAAAGCATTGTTATCAAACTTTGCCTGCAGGTATTATTGCCACTGGTAATAGGTCTGCTGCTAAATAAGCGCCTGGGCTGGCTGGCTGATAAACACAAAACCGCTCTGAAGAACTTCGACCAGTCTATCATTCTGGTCATTATTTATACCTCTTTTTGTAAGTCTTTCGCTTTGAATCTGTTCAGAGATTTATCGTTTATTGAGCTCATCCTGTTGATGGCCGGTTTGCTTGGCTTGTTCTTTTCAGTTATTATCATAACCCGCTTTATTGCTAAATTGCTGGGGTTCGATATGGCCGATACCATTACAGTTATGTTCTGTGGCTCAAAGAAATCGTTAGTACACGGCACTGTCATGTCAAAAGTGTTGTTTACCCAAAGCAGTATTATTGGTATCATCCTTTTACCGCTCATGGTTTATCATGCTTTGCAGCTGATTGCCGCCAGCATAATGGCCCAAAAGTTTGCGAAGGCACAGCAATAAAAAAAACGCCTGTCATTTTCCGGATGACAGGCGTTTGTATATTAAATCAGGCTCTAAGCTGGCTTGATGTATTTTAAGCAACTGTTGAAGCAATGCTTGCGCCCAGATATTCGCGGTTTAGACGCGCTATGTTTTCAAGCGAAATCTCTTTCGGACACTCAATGGCACAGGCACCGGTATTAGTACATGCTCCGAAACCTTCTGCATCCATTTGCGCTACCATTTTAATAGCTCTTTCTTCACGCTCAGGTTGTCCTTGAGGTAAAAGAGCCAGTTGCGATACTTTGGCAGACACAAAAAGCATGGCAGAGGCATTTTTACAAGCCGCTACGCAAGCGCCGCAACCGATACAAGCTGCAGCAGCAAATGCTTTATCTGCATCTTCTTTCGGAACCGGAATAGCGTTCCCATCCTGTGCGTTACCGGTATTAACAGAAATATATCCGCCAGATGCAACAATGCGGTCAAGCGCACCTCTGTCTACTACCAGATCTTTTATAACCGGAAAAGCCATTGCTCTCCAGGGTTCAACCACAATGGTATCGCCGTCTTTAAAGCTACGCATGTGTAACTGGCAAGTGGTAACGCCTTCAAGCGGGCCATGAGGGCGGCCATTGATATACATTGAACACATACCACAGATACCTTCGCGGCAGTCATGGTCAAAGGCAATCGGTTCTTTTCCTTCAGAAACCAGACGTTCGTTCAGTACGTCAAACATTTCAAGAAAAGACATGTCTTCTGATATACCACTCACTGGGTAGGTTTCAAGGTTACCGTTAGTTTTTGAATTTTTTTGTCTCCACACTTTCAGTGTGAGGTTCATATTACCTTCTGACATAAAGTAAATATTTTAAATTCACCCCTGCCGGGGCAAAGGGTTATTTATAACTACGTTGCGCAATTTTAATGTTTTCGTAAACCAGCGGTTCTTTGTTCAAGGTCCATTGGCTTTCTCCAGCATATTCCCATGCGGCTACATACATATAGTTTTCATCATCACGAAGCGCCTCACCTTCTTCGGTTTGGTATTCCTCGCGGAAGTGTCCACCACAAGACTCGTTTCTGTTAAGGGCATCAAGGCACATCAGTTCACCTAATTCTATAAAGTCGGCTACACGTCCGGCTTTATCCAGTTCAGGGTTAAACTCATCAGCGTCACCCATCACGCGTAAATCAGACCAGAATTCTTTTTTCAAAGCTCTTATTTCCTCAATCGCTTCTTTCAGGCCTTGCTCGTTACGTGCCATACCACATTTATCCCACATGATTTTACCCAGGCGTTTATGGAATGACTCAGGTGATTGCTTACCTTTAATATTCAAAAACTTGTTTATTCTTTCTTTTACGGCATTTTCTGCTTCCACAAAAGCAGGATGGTCTGTCGGAATAGCTTTCGTCCGTATTTCTCCAGAAAGATAGGAGCCAATCGTATACGGAATCACAAAGTAACCATCAGCCAGACCCTGCATCAGCGCAGAAGCACCCAGGCGGTTAGCACCGTGGTCTGAGAAGTTTGCTTCGCCCAGTGCATATAGTCCGGGTACGGTGGTCATCAGGTTATAATCAACCCAAAGGCCGCCCATAGTATAGTGAACAGCCGGATATATACGCATCGGAACCTCGTATGGGTCTTCACCGGTAATCTGTTTGTACATATCAAAAAGGTTACCGTATTTCTCTTTTACTACGGCTTTACCCATCAAGGTAATTTCTTCTTTTGACGCGTGATGCAACCCTTTTTTATTGGCTTCAATTTTACCGTATCGCTCAATAGCCGAGGCATAGTCAAGATAAACAGCCATTTTAGAGGTACCTACACCATAGCCGGCATCGCAACGTTCTTTAGCAGCACGAGAGGCGATGTCGCGCGGTACAAGGTTACCAAAAGCCGGATAACGGCGCTCAAGGTAATAGTCTCTTTCTTCTTCAGGTATATCGTTAGCAGCGCGTTTGTCGTCTTTTTGTTTCGGAACCCAGATACGTCCGTCATTACGCAATGACTCCGACATCAGCGTCAGTTTTGACTGGTGGTCGCCAGATACCGGAATACAAGTAGGGTGAATCTGCGTAAAGCAAGGGTTGCCGAAGTAAGCACCTTTTTTATGGGCTTTCCAGGCTGCCGTAACATTGCTACCCATTGCGTTGGTTGAGAGGTAGAAAACGTTTCCGTATCCACCTGTACATAACAATACGGCGTGTCCGAAATGGCGTTCCAACTCACCGGTAACCAGATTCCGGGCAATAATTCCACGGGCCTTACCGTCTATCATTACCACGTCAAGCATTTCATGGCGGCTATACATGGTTACTGTACCAATACCTACCTGGCGTTCTAAACCAGAATAAGCTCCCAGCAACAATTGTTGGCCTGTCTGGCCGGCAGCGTAAAATGTACGCTGTACCTGTGTACCACCAAATGAGCGGTTAGAAAGCAACCCACCGTACTCACGGGCAAACGGAACACCCTGCGCCACACATTGGTCAATGATATTACCAGACACCTCAGCCAGACGATGCACGTTGGCTTCTCTGGCGCGGTAATCACCACCTTTTATGGTATCATAAAATAAACGGTAAACCGAGTCACCGTCATTCTGATAATTCTTTGCTGCATTTATACCACCCTGAGCCGCAATAGAGTGTGCTCTGCGGGGTGAATCCTGAAAACAAAAAGCTTTTACTTTATAACCAAGCTCGGCTAGCGTTGCTGCTGCTGAAGCGCCAGCCAGACCTGTACCCACTACAATTATTTCTATACTGCGTTTATTGGCAGGATTCACCAGCGACACAGTAGAACGATATTTTGTCCATTTTTCCGCTAAAGGAGTTGCGGGAATTTTGGCATCTAATTTATTGGACATATCAGTATATCAATTAGTCTGAGAATCAATTACCCATTAAGTGTTTTACATAAAAGAAAACTGGCATTGCCGCATAACCGATAGGAATAAGGATGGCAAAAATCCAGGTACTGATAAATCTTACCAGTGGCGTGTATTTGGGGTGGTTCCAGCCCAGTGTCTGAAACGCACTCTGAAACCCATGATACAAGTGGTAAGCCAGAGCAATCATACCTACAATATAAAGTAGAACAAGCAAAGGATTCTGGAAAGCCACTGAAACTACTTTATAGAGGTCTTTCACAATTACCAGGTGCGTTCCTGTTTCCAGATCGCTTATTTCAACCTTTTTAACCTCCTGTGTATACGTAGAAGGCATTTCACTGGCTGCTACTTCACCTGTTCTAACGTCTTCAACATATTGTACATAAGGAAGCGGCTCATTGTGGTATTTATACCAGAAGTCACCCATGTGAACAACAATATAAACCAGCAGAACAGTTCCTAAAATAGCCATGTTGCGGCTAGACCACGACGAAGAATTTCTTACAACAGCGTATCTTACAGGGCGAGCCTTACGGTTTTGATACTCAAGGTACAATCCCCAGAACGCGTGAAATAAGATGAAAAAATAGTTTAAATAAGAAATAACCTTGATAGGAGGAAACGAGGTCATGAAGACAGCATAAGTATTGAAACTATAACCGCCGTCTTTTTTGAAAAGCTGTAAATTGCCCGAAAGGTGTACTACAAGAAAAGTACAAAGAAAAAGACCGGTCAACGACATCAGAACCTTTTTCCCTATAGAGCTTGATAATGTTTTTGTAAGCCAAGACATACTTTATTCCAGTTTGAAAACTAAAGGTTCAACTATTTTGCTATTAAGTAAAAATACTTAGAAAAGTACAATTACATTTGCGGGTCAAAAGTAAGCCACAAACTATTTAGAATCAATAAAAATAAAGCCCTTTTTTTAAAACAGGCATTTACTGTGGCAAGGGTTGGTTTTTATTCGGAATGATTTCATAATACTAAACCTTTCAGATACAACGAATAAGTTTTTTTTTCGTTTATATTTACGGATAATCCTAAATGCGAGCTCATGAAAGCATTGAAATTCTCTTTTTTTTCTGTTATTTTCAGTTTTTTTGCAATCTCACAGGTAAAGGCCACACACTTACGCGCGGGTGAGATAACCGCAAAAAGAATTTCATCAACTACCCTTACATACAGAATCACTTTAACTACTTATACCGACCAGATAAACGGTGTGCAAGCCAACGAGGGTGCCAACACCGTTCAATTTTCGTTTGGCAGTGGTTCGCCGCAATATGACGTCAGGCGCAGAAAGAAGTTTTTGATTAACGCAGGAACCATGTGCAACGTTTACGATACCACCTATACCTTCCCCGGTCCGGGTCGTTACACCATCTCCTGTGCCATCACCAACCGAAACGCCAATACAGTTAACCTTCAGGGCCCAACCGACCAGATTAGTTTTTTTGTAGAAACCACTATCGTGGTGAACGGGGCACTGGGTCTGAACAATACGCCGGTTCTGCTGAATATTCCGGTAGATACAGCCGGAGTAGGCAGAAGATTCATCCATAACCCGGGTGCATTTGATGCCGACGGCGACCGCCTGACTTACCGTTTAACGATGCCCAAAAGAGGAAGGACCGATGGGTCGAACGGTGGAGAATTTGCTGCGGGCTACAAAGATCCATCAACATTAGGCGACAACCGGTTGACAGAAGGAGGCGGTGGGCCCTCCTCTTTCAGTATCAACGCAGAAACAGGCGATCTGATATGGGATAGCCCCGGTCGATTAGGCGTAAATCAGTATCAGGTAAACGTGGCCTTCATAGTAGAAGAATGGCGGAAAGGGAATGACGGGAGCTACACCAAGATAGGAGAGATAACGCGTGACATGCAGATAATAGTAGTAGAGACACCGAACCGGCGGCCAATACTGACAGTACCCGGCACATTATGCGTAGAGGCGGGCCAGAAAGTAGAGTTTAACGTAACAGCAAGCGACCCGGACAACCAGAATATACGAATAACAACCACAGGCGGAGTTTATAACCAGAGTGCAGAAGGAGCAGTAAACTTCATAGCCCCCGAAGCGGCGAAATTCACACCCCTGAATGCGATACAGAAAAGTCCGGCGACAGGTACATTCAGTTGGGAGACCAACTGCCGGCACGTGCGGGAACAACCATATGACGTGCTATTCAAAGTAGAAGACTATCCGGGTAGATTTTCGATAACCATGACCGACACCAGGACAGTAAGGATACGGGTTATTCCCCCACGTCCGCAGGGTCTTAGCGCTCGCAGTGGAAGCAATGGCGTAGAGCTACGATGGAGCAAATACCCAGACTGCAACCTGCCGTCAGAAGACATCAGGATTGATATTTATCGTAAAGAAGGCTGTTCTAACTATATACCCGGCACATGCCAGTTGGGCTTACCAGAAAGCCTAGGGTTTGTAAAGATAGCCACGGTAAGCGCCAGCGACACCTTTTACCTGGACAACAAAACACAGAACGGAGTAATATACAGTTACAGCATTGTAGCGACGCTGGCCACAACTGAATTTACAGTGATGAACAGCGTACCATCCAATGAAGCGTGTATCGGTAGCGAACTACCCCAGAAAGCGCCAGTAATTACAAACGTAAGCGTAGAGAGAACCCACAGCGTAAACGGAGTGATACAGCTTAAATGGACAAGGCCTTTAAACTTTGACAGCACAGCCACCCAAGGGCCATATGCCTACAAGTTATACAGGGCAACGGGCATCAGCGGGGGTACCTTTCAGTTGATAGCCACCATACCTACGCGTGTCAACAAACAGACAGCAGACACGGTTTACACAGACAACGGGTTGAACACCGAAGGCAGCGGGTACACCTATCGTGTATCATTTTTATACGAGACGGATAAAGTATTAGCCGAGAGCCAGATAGCGAGCAGCGTACGTCTGACGGCGCGTTCAGACGCGCAGCGGATAAGGTTGAGCTGGCAGGGGAATGTACCCTGGAGCAACGACAACCGGAAGCACGTGCTATACAGAGAAGACAAATCTAACCCGGGAGTATTTCACATCATAGCCGAAGTACCTGTACAAACAGTAAACACCTACAACTACATAGACGACGGTCAGGACCGGTACGATGCAGACGGGAACCAGAGCATCCAAATGGAAGTGGGTGTCAGCTACTGCTACAAGATAAAGACAGTAGGGTCATACACACGGCTACCCCAATATGGGATACTGGAGAACTACTCACAAGAGAGCTGCGGGATAGTGATAGACGACAGCCCTCCATGCCCGCCACAGCTAACGATAGACGCATTGAACTGTCAGGAACTGGATAGAGAAGCGATATGCCGGGAGAACAGGGTACAGAACACACTAAGCTGGACGACCCCAATAAGCAGTGGGGAGAACACACCTTGCCGGACAGACATTGTCGGGTACAACCTATACTATTCGCGATATAAAGGAGAGACAGGGAAACTACTCATTAGCGTAACAGGAGGCCCACCGGCGCAGACATACACACATGAGCGGTCATTGGCAGAAGGGTTTGCGGGCTGTTACTATGTAACGGCGTTGAGTAGCCTGAACCGGGAGAGTGTAGCGAGCAACGTAGTGTGTAAAGACAACTGTCCTGCGGTAGAGCTACCGAATGTAATAACGCCAAACGGAGACGGGAAGAACGACACGTTCAGTCCGATGACCTGCGAAGCGTTTATACAAGAGATAGGGATAGAGATATATAATCGATACGGGTTGAAGGTATATGAGAGTAGCGGTACGAAGGTATTGAGTTGGGACGGAAGGAGCAGCGACGGGAAGGAATTGCCATCCGGCACGTATTATTATGTAGCGCGGGTAACGATGCAGCGGTTAGAGAAAACCGACGAGGTACCTGTGGCTATTAAAGGTTGGGTAGAGTTAATCAGATAAATTGCAATTCTTGTATATTTGCCTGCTAAGCGGTACAATAAACCAGGCACTGGTTTAGTTTTTAGCTTAAAGACCCACTGAGTGATATCCGGAGTATAGATTTTAATAATGAATATCCTAAGAGTAATATCTATTACAGGTAACCATTTACTGAATTTTATCAGAGAGCAGTTAATGGCCCTCGGCGAAGCGTTTAGACGGCCCATGGCTACTTCTATTCGTTCTATGAGGGGATTCCTCATTGCCCTCGTAGTAGGGTTATTTGTTGCCATTATTGCAGTAGGAATGCAGCCGTTTGGCCTCGACTTGTTTAATCATGAGCAAAAAACAGAATTATTACTGGGGTTTGGGCTGGTTGCCTGCATTGGTATGCTAATTGTCAAGTTTGTGCTGCCGGCTATTTTTCCTGTGTTTTATGATAAATCCAACTGGACAATTGCCCGCCAGGCACTTCACTTTCTGATTATGGTATTGCTTTTGTTGTCATTACTGGCAGCTTATAGTAATGCGTTTCATATAGTTGTTTTTAAACCGGCCGGTATCCTCAAAATCTTTGCCCTCAGTATTTTACCAGTTATTATTACCACTTTTATTCAGCAAAAGGTCTTTCAAAAAAAATTCGCCGGTTGTGCAGAAGTAATCAATAAGTCGCTGAAACAACTCAAACCTATTGATGCCAAAGGTGCACCGCCTGTTTTAAGGCTGAGCAATCATTTCAGTTTATTGCCCAATCAGTTCATTTATGCCGAAATCTCCAAAGATTCTGCCGAAGTATGCTGGCAGAATTTCCTGAGTGTAGAAAAGACTACCGTTCAGGGCAATATTGAAAAAGAACTATCGGCATTTGACCAGTTCATTTACTTAGATAAAACAATAATTGTAAATACAAGTGGAATTCAGAAGGTAGAAGGTAATGCAAGAGGCTATAGTGTCAGAATAGCCCGTACCACCAAAGAGGTAGCCGTACCCTGGAAATTCCACAAGTACCTCGAAAAATTCGCTCAGAAAAACAAGCCATTCTGACACCCTTTTTAACTTTATTGACCTGATTATAAAACTCATTCTGAGCGTTATACTCATGTGTGGATTTTTAATTTCAAAAATCTTGGCAAATATGCACAGCGCACGGGTATTCGTTCGTTCTTATGTGTAACGGACATTAAAATTGTGATGTGACCTATGCGAATATTAAGATTTACTTTATTTTTTTTTATTGCCGGTTTGTTGATAGCGCCTCAGGTACAGGCCACACACTTACGCGCAGGTGAGATAACCGCAAAAAGAATTTCATCAACTACCCTTACTTACCGGGTTACCCTAACAACATATACTGACCAGATAAACGGATATATTGCCAACGATGCCGCCAATACGTCGCAGTTTTCTTTTGGCGTAACCGGGGTGCCGCTTTTTGACGTTAAACGCAGAAAGAAGTTTTTGATTAACGCAGGAACCATGTGCAACGTTTACGATACCACCTATACCTTCCCCGGTCCGGGTCGTTACACCATCTCCTGTGCCATCACCAACCGAAACGCCAATACAGTTAACCTTCAGGGCCCAACCGACCAGATTAGTTTTTTTGTAGAAACCACTATCGTGGTGAACGGGGCACTGGGTCTGAATAATACGCCGGTTCTGCTGAATATTCCGGTAGATACAGCCGGAGTAGGCAGAAGATTCATCCATAACCCGGGTGCATTTGATGCCGACGGCGACAGCCTGGCTTACCGTTTAACGATGCCCAAAAGAGGAAGAACGGATGGGTCGAATGGTGGAGAATTTGCTGCGGGCTACAAAGATCCTTCAACATTAGGCGACAGCCGGTTGATAGAAGGGGGTGGCGGGCCATCTTTTTTCACTATCAACGCAGTAACAGGCGATCTGATATGGGATAGCCCCGGTCGATTAGGCGTAAACCAGTATCAGGTAAACGTGGCCTTCATAGTAGAAGAATGGCGGAAAGGGAATGACGGGAGCTACACCAAGATAGGAGAGATAACGCGTGACATGCAGATAATAGTAGTAGAGACACCGAACCGGCGGCCAATACTGACAGTACCCGGCACACTATGCGTAGAGGCTGGTCAGAAAGTAGAGTTTAACGTAACAGCAAGCGACCCGGACAACCAGAATATACGAATAACAACCACAGGCGGAGTTTATAACCAGAGTGCAGAAGGAGCAGTGAACTTCATAGCCCCCGAAGCGGCGAAATTCACACCCCTGAATGCGATACAGAAAAGTCCGGCGACAGGTACATTCAGTTGGGAGACCAACTGCCGGCACGTGCGGGAACAACCATATGACGTGCTATTCAAAGTAGAAGACTATCCGGGTAGATTTTCGATAACCATGACCGACACCAGGACAGTAAGGATACGGGTAATTCCCCCACGTCCGCAGGGTCTTAGCGCTCGCAGTGGAAGCAATGGCGTAGAGCTACGATGGAGCAAATACCCAGACTGCAACCTGCCGTCAGAAGACATCAGGATTGATATTTATCGTAAAGAAGGCTGTTCTAACTATATACCCGGCACATGCCAGTTGGGCTTACCAGAAAGCCTAGGGTTTGTAAAGATAGCCACGGTAAGCGCCAGCGACACCTTTTACCTGGACAACAAAACACAGAACGGAGTAATATACAGTTACAGCATTGTAGCGACGCTGGCCACAACTGAATTTACAGTGATGAACAGCGTACCATCCAATGAAGCGTGTATCGGTAGCGAACTACCCCAGAAAGCGCCAGTAATTACAAACGTAAGCGTAGAGAGAACCCACAGCGTAAACGGAGAGATACAGCTTAAATGGACAAGGCCCTTAAACTTTGACAGCACAGCCACCAAAGGGCCATATGCCTACAAGTTATACAGGGCAACGGGCATCAGCGGAGGTACCTTTCAGTTGATAGCCACCATACCTACGCGTGTCAACAAACAGACAGCAGACACGGTTTACACAGACAACGGGTTGAACACCGAAGGCAGCGGGTACACCTATCGTGTATCATTTTTATACGAGACGGATAAGCTATTAGCCGAGAGCCAGATAGCGAGCAGCGTACGTCTGACGGCGCGTTCAGACGCGCAGCGGATAAGGTTGAGCTGGCAGGCGAATGTACCCTGGAGCAACGACAACCGGAAGCACGTGCTATACAGAGAAGACAAGTCGAACCCGGGAGTATTTCACATCATAGCCGAAGTACCTGTACAAACAGTAAACACCTACAACTACATAGACGACGGTCAGGACCGGTACGATGCAGACGGGAACCAGAGCATCCAAATGGAAGTGGGTGTCAGCTACTGCTACAAGATAAAGACAGTAGGGTCATACACACGGCTACCCCAATATGGGATACTGGAGAACTACTCACAAGAGAGCTGCGGAATAGTGATAGACGACAGCCCTCCATGCCCGCCCCAGCTAACGATAGACGCATTGAACTGTCAGGAACTGGATAGAGAAGCGATATGCCGGGAGA
This sequence comes from Emticicia fluvialis, assembly GCF_024793945.1. Taxonomy (NCBI): domain Bacteria; kingdom Pseudomonadati; phylum Bacteroidota; class Cytophagia; order Cytophagales; family Leadbetterellaceae; genus Emticicia; species Emticicia fluvialis. The sequence continues at coordinate 34,487 of NZ_JANUSD010000019.1, read as the reverse complement.
ACAGGGTACAGAACACACTAAGCTGGACGACCCCAATAAGCAGTGGGAACAACACACCTTGCCGGACAGACATTGTCGGGTACAACCTATACTATTCGCGATATAAAGGAGAGACAGGGAAACTACTCATTAGGGTAACAGGAGCCCCACCGGCGCAGACATACACACATGAGCGGTCATTGGCAGAAGGGTTTGCGGGCTGTTACTATGTAACGGCGTTGAGTAGCCTGAACCGGGAGAGTGTAGCGAGCAACGTAGTGTGTAAAGACAACTGTCCTGCGGTAGAGCTACCGAATGTAATAACGCCAAACGGAGACGGGAAGAACGACACGTTCAGTCCGATGACCTGCGAAGCGTTTATACAAGAGATAGGGATAGAGATATATAATCGTTACGGGTTAAAGATATATGAGAGTAGCGGTACGAAGGTATTGAGTTGGGACGGAAGGAGCAGTGACGGGAAGGAATTGCCATCCGGCACGTATTATTATGTAGCGCGGGTAACGATGCAACGGTTAGAGAAAACCGACGAGGTACCTGTGGCTATTAAAGGTTGGGTAGAGTTAATCAGATAATAAATACACATATACAATTATTATTAATACTAACATTTCTCAAGAGCAGAAATGTTAGTATTTTTGTTTACAGCCTGCTAAACGTAGCCATGAAAGTATGCCTTTACCCCATCTGTTCTGACCTTCAGCCTTATGTAAAAGCGATATGCTCAATAGAGAGCGATACAACCGATACAATTCTTGCACCACTCAGAATCTTACCCGATGCCTGCGTTGAGGTTTTTTTTAATTTCAGTAATAGCGCTGATACGCACGCCACTGTTACTGGCAAAAAGGAATTTCATAACAGCCGCAGTTTTGTGGTTTCGCGGGTCGGAAACTTTATGGATGTGCAAATGAAAAACAAAACCGGTTTTATTTCGGTTTGTTTTTATCCTTCTACAGCCTATTTGTTCTTTCAATTGCCAATGTCAGCCATAGCAGACAGCCTCACCGATTTACAATTTTTATGGGGGACAGTAGTACAAACAATAGAAGATGAGATAGACAACGCCACTTCTTGTGAGCAAAAAGCGGGTATAATTCAGAAGTATCTGATTCGTCAATTGAAAGCCAATAAACAAGACACAACACTTGAATATTGCCTGCAGCAGATTGCCTGTACACAAAGTAGGCTTACCGTTGCTGCATTGGCAGAAAAGGCCGGGTTAAGCCAGCGGCAACTCAGCCGCAGGTTCAATTATTGCATAGGGCTTTCTACCAAAGAGTATATCAGTATCAGTCGCTTCATTAACTCATTAGCTTATCTTAAAAAATTTCCCGAATCTAACCTGACAGACGCTGCCTACGCAAGCGGATATTACGATCAGGCACATTTTATCCATGATTATAAAACTTTTGCAGGTATTACCCCAAAGGCAGTTTTGCTAGATACCAACATTATTTGCTGATTGTCCGGGTGTCTGATTTTTACAATTTTCTGACAACAAAGCCAATTACTTTTGCAGAAAAAACAACAATATGAGAAAAGTTATTTTAGGTTTAGCTGTAAGCCTTGACAGTTTCATTGAAGGCCCCAACGGAGAATACGACTGGTGTTTTACCGACCAGGACTACGGCCTGAACGAGTTCTATCAAAAAATAGATGCTGTTTTTGTAGGCAGAAAAAGCTATGAAATGTCTTTCGGGTTAGAAAATAACGACTTCGGGTTTCCGAAAATGCAGGAATACGTCTTTTCAAATACCATGCAAGAAGCAAAGGATGGCACAACTATTATATCAGGCGACATCAGGCCTGTGGTTGAAGCCATAAAACAACAGAAAGGTAAAGACATCTGGCTCTTTGGCGGTGGTAGCCTGACAGCCTCTTTAATGAATCTGGGGCTGGTAGATGAATTGTGGTTATCGGTGCATCCCATCCTCTTAGGCAAGGGTAAACCACTGTTTCAAGGGCTTCAAGGCCGGGTATCGCTTCAATTGACAGAAACCAAAACGTATGAAACCGGTCTGGTTTCTTTAAAATATACCATAGTCTGAAATATAATATCAGGGCCAGGAGCAGTTTTGTCAGGCTTCAGAAGGTTATCATTTGCCAGCCAGCCGTATTTTGACAGTGTTGATATTTATTTTTTGGTATAGTCTGAGTTTTTTTTCTTTAACTTGGGGGAAATATCATTCTGGCTTGTCTTTAAGAAAATAACAACTTATTTAGATGGAAACAGCACTTGACCAATCGCTCGGAGGCAAACGGGCGGTATCATCTATACAACAAATTCTCTTGGGGATTCCCATTTATGTTTATATCAGCGTAGTTGCCTCAAAGCTGGTTATTTTAGGTATACTGTGGGACATCGCCTGGCACATGAGTATCGGGCGTGACGGCCTTTTCTCGGCTCCGCATGTGCTAATCTATATCGGTGCAGCTTCTGCCGGGTTATTTTCGGGCTTTAAGGTATTAAAGACGTCTTTCTGGGGTAATGACCGCGAAAAAAACAAAATGGTCAATTTCTGGGGCATTTTTTATAGTTCGCTCGGCGGTCTATTCTGTATCTGGGGTGGTCTGGCTGCCATCACCTCTGCCCCGTTCGACGATTGGTGGCATAATACCTATGGGCTTGATGTGGAGATTTTCTCTCCGCCACACACGGTGCTTCTGTTGGGCTTAATGAGTGTGCAGGTAGGGGCTATGGTGTCGGTACTGGCTTTTTTGAACAGAAAAGAGACCTTTTACTTTTTATCTGCCAGCCAAGCCGAAAGGCGGTTGAAACGGCTTCAATGGATGTTTGTATTTACTGCAGGGTTTCTGGTTACTACTATGTTTACGGCACTTTCTGAATTTCTCGACCGTTGGCAATTACATGGGGTTTCTTATTATCAGATTGCCTCTGCCGCATTTCCGGTATTATTGCTGGCAACAGCACGCGGCTCGGGCATGAAATGGGGCGCTACCTACATTGCAGCTACGTTTATGTTTTTTTTCTGGGCGGTTAATGCCACATTGCGCCTGTTACCTGCCGAACCGCTTTTAGGGCCTGTTCATAACAGAATCACAACGTATCAGACCCTGGGGTTTCCAATATTACTGATTTTCCCGGCAATAGGGCTTGATTGGCTGAGAGCCAGACTGGCAAATGTAAATGACTGGTTCTTAGCTTTGCCGCTGGCATTTATTTATCTGCTTATTCTGGTAGGTTTCAGTTATCCTTTTGGCAATTTTATTCTTGAATCCCCCATGGCACGTAGTTGGTTCTGGGGTAGTAGCTCGTGGTCTTATCAAAACAGCCCCGATTGGGAGTTTCGCTATAAATTTACCGAATGGAGCTCTACAAAAGGTTTGGGTAATTGGGCAAGCGGGCTAGGCATTGCCTTATTATTAAGCATGCTGTCTACACGCATTGGCTTAGCCTGGGGAAAATGGATGCAAAAAGTACAACGCTGATGACCAATAATTGAAAAGCATAAAAATGAAAAAGCAAATGACATTAAAAATAGTAGCCTTTATCTTGTTAAATCTGTGCTTTTTAGTGCAGGTAAATGCCCATATCGGAAGTGCAGGCATAGTGCAGGAGGGCAAAGCTGGTAAATACCAGATACAGGTATATGTAGAACCGCCGGATGTGATTCCGGGTGTTGCCAGGGTATCGGTTTCGGTAGATGGAACAGACATTGAAAGTGTAAAACTGAGTCCGATTTACTATTGGACAGGCGACGAGGGCTCGCCCAAGGAAGATGAAGCATTGCCGGTGGCAGGAGAACCCGGCAGATATGAGGGTAATATTTGGTTAATGGAAACCGGAGCAGCCAGTGTAAAAGTTAGGATATCAGGCAACAGGGGCGCCGGCGAGACGCTGATACCGATTGCTGCCCTGGCCACCGCTAAACGAGACTTGCCTGAGTCTTTAGGGTGGATTTTAGGCGGTCTGGCTTTATTGCTGGTGGGAATAATGACTACCATAGTAGGCGCAAGCAACAGTGATAGCCTTTTGAAACCCGGAGAGACAGGCGGGCAAAGTTTTAAAAGACGCAAGGTGGTGGGTTCTACCATTGGTTTAAGTTTCTGCGGGCTTTTGTTGTTTGTGGGCAATTCGTGGTGGGGCTCTATATCAAAAGAATACCAGCAAAACTATATTTACAGGCCTTACACGGCTACTACAAAAATAAAGGTAGAGAATGCCCGGAGGGTATTGAATTTTCAAATTGATTCTAACTCTGTTCAGGGGCGATGGACCAGTTTTCTGATTCCTGACCACGGCAAACTGATGCACCTGTTTCTGGTAAGGCAAGGCACGCTTGACGCCTTTGCGCATTTGCACCCAAGCCGGAAGGACACGCTTACTTTTGAAGCGCCCCTGCCGGATTTACCTGCCGGAAAATATCTGGTATACGCCGATATCCTTCGTTTTCATGGCTTACAATATACCATTGCTGATACGGTTGAGATTCCGGCTTTGAGAGTCGCTCAGGAAAGTTTTGAGAAGCAAAACAGCGATACTGACGATACCTATGTAATTAATAACCCTCTTAACAGAAAAACGCCCGGCGTGGCAGATGCCGGCATTAGTATTTGTGGCTCACCGGGGGTAAAAACCGTTTTAAAAGATGGCACAAGTATTATTTGGGAAGAGAAGCCCGGGCAGGTGCTTAGAGCTGGGCAGGTTAATAACCTTAATTTTGCTGTGATAAGTCCTGACGGTAAACCCGCCGAGTTGCAGACTTATCTGGGTATGATGGGCCATGCAGTTGTGCTGAAAGACGATGGCTCTGTTTATATTCACCTGCACCCGAACGGAACATTTTCATCAACTGCTCAGCAGGTAATGGAAAAGCGCGTTAGCGAAAATACAAATCCTGGCTATAGAGTTACCAGTGCCAGACAATTCAGAGACAGTGTTGATAACCTTTTGTTAAACTTACAGGCAATGCCCGAAACCCAGAGAGACAGACTGTTAATGGGGGGTATGACCCATAACATGAGCAGCCATCATGGGGGCAGTGTCAATTTTCCTTATGTTTTCCCCACACCGGGTAATTACCGCATCTGGTTGCAGGTAAAACGTAACGGGAAGATAATAACAGGCGCTTTTGATGCAAAAGTAATTTAAAAATCAGGTAGGAATGTCAGTGTCCGTTATAACTGAGGCTGATTGTTGACTGTTTCGGAAATTGGATGGGGACATTCCTATGGTTTTACTGAATAATCTTATAAAGTATTTAAAATCTTCATAGCCTAACTGAAAGGCAATTTCTTTGATGCTTTTGTTGGTATAAAATAATAAGCGTTGCGCCTCGCGGAAAATTTCCTGTTGTATAAAATAGGTAGAAGAAAACCCTGTAACTGCCTTGATGGTGTCGTTGAGATAACTAACCGTGATATTCATTTTTGAGGCGAAATCGGCAGGTCTTTTCAGTTCCAGATAATGGTTCTGCACTAATTGATTGAATGTTTTTACAATCTCAACACTTCTGGACGAATACTCTTGTATGCGTTTATCTTCCTGTTGCTGAAAAATGGTAACGACTTTATAGAAAAAAGAGTTGATTAGGGTTTGTATAAGTTGAGGCTGAAAAGTTTCAGATTTTTTCTCTTTTAAAGAAGAATAAAGTAACTGGAATAAATGATTGAACCATTTTTTTTCAATATCATTCAAACGGAGAAGTGCAATTCTGGTAAATGATTGCTCAATAACAGTACGGGCATTTTCATCAATCATTTTGGCATCAAAGGCAATTAACCATCCTGTCGGAACATCCCCCAAGCCGGGTTGATGAACCTGCCCCGGAGATGAAACTAAAAGAGACGGAGAGCTAATTTCTATTTCCTGAAAATCGATATTAAAACTCAATTGACCTTCTTCAAGAAAGAAGCAGGTGTAATGGTCATGGCGATGCGGAACGGCAACTTCTTCAATCAGATGTATCAACGGGTCGATTTCTGACATCGAAAAAACCTCTACCCCTATATGCCTTTCAGGCAAGTGTAATATATGGATGTTTTCTTTTGGCATACTTATCTGTTTATGACCAGAATCCGTAGGCGTATATTTTGGCTTTTATACCCGAAATAGCTTTCAGTTTTTTTCGTAGTCCGGTTACCATCGGTATATATCCTGCAATATAAATAGAAGCATAACTACTTAAGTCTTTAGACAGATACCATTTTTCAAGTACATCTGTTGCATCGCCCTGCGGATTAGCTATAAATTCAAAATCGGGATTATCGTTTACAAGTGAAGAGGGGATTTGATAATTGTTGTCTAATACTACGGCTACATCCAGCGGGTAGTATTCCCGGTTGGTTAATTGTTTCAGACTTAAACAATGCCCTAACGCGCTGCCATCTGCCAGACAAAGTATTTTGCCATTAGTGGCCGGTAGTTGTGCCGCATGGGCTACGCCCAATAAAACCTCATCTCCTGTTTTCAGGTTCTGAGCCCAGCGGCTACCTGCTCCGTTGTGGCCTGCCTCTACAAACAACGTGCATATCTTTTTATCAGTGTTCCATAAGGCAGGCGTATAATCTCTGAACTGTAAATTATCTACTTTACATTTTACCCGCTTAATCGTGTTCCATTTGTTGAAATCAGTTGTAGGGAGGTGCACATCTATTTCATAGAGTGTTGCAGGTTCCCAGACCCTGATTCCCACTACTATTGATGGACTGAACAATTGGTCCATCAGGTTTGATACCGCCTTTGCCAGAATATTTGCCATTTTGTCTCATTTATCTGGCAAATGTACGGCAGCAATAAATGGCTTTTGTCCGACAAATAGCTTTGATAGGTGGACAAATGGCAGCTGTTTCAGTTCTGTTTATTGCTGTTGCTTTTGATTTTCTCAAAGGCCTGTGCTAAAAGCTTATTAAATGCTTCTGGTTTTTCAATCATGGGGTAGTGCCCTGTTAAGCCCACATCAAACATTTGTACGTTTATGCCTCCTTTGCTGAAAGATAAGGTATCTGTTGGGTGCATAGAACTATTAATCAGATAAAGTGCCTTGTGCCATTCTTTCAGCCGGGCATCAGCCGGATACCGCATGTTCAGTTCAAGGCTGTTTACAGCAATTACAGAATCTGATTGAATAATGTCCTCTGTAACTCGTTTCCTGACGAGGCTGTCTGTAGATGGGGCAAATAACGTCTGATTAACAAAGCCAGAAACCACTTTTTTATAATTGGCTCGTGCCATGTTGAAAAACGCATCAGTTTCCTTTTTAGATGCTGGGGTTTCTACCCAACCGTAGGTATTAAAATTATCAATACCTATGATACCCAGCACTGTTTGCGGATTGGTGAGAGCGGTTTCCAGAACAATGAACCCACTCATAGAGTGGCCTATTAATATGACATGCTTCAGTTGCAAGGTTTTTATAACGGCCGAAATGTCTTTCGCATAGTTTTCTACCGTCCAGCTCTGGCGATTCTTACCTGATTCACCAAAGCCGGGCAGGTCTACTGTAACTACCCTGTAACTTTTCTTAAATGCATTTACCTGGGGGCTCCAGTAAGCCCGGTTTATCCCCCAGCCATGCACAAAAAGCAAGGTAGTATCGCCGGTCCGGGTATCGTCATAAGCTATCTTCACGCCTTCATTTTCAATAACAGGCTTAATGGTTGATTCTGAACCCTTTTGCGTTACATTACTACATGCCAGTTGAGAAACTATCAAGAGTGCAAGATGGGTATGCTGATAAATGGTTCGTAACTTCATAAAACAGAAAGGTAAGCTTTATAACAAAAAGAGGGCATGTAACCATGCCCCCCGGATGGTTTTATTATCAATTATATCCAGCCTCCTGCACGATACTCTCTTTTTACGAAAGCATTGGCCGGGTCAAAATTGGTGATTTTCATATTTTTGCCGTCCCAAAGTAGTTTTTTGCGACCAATGAACTTATTGTTCGAATCACGGAGCAGGAACGAGCGTACGGCCAGATTACCCATCAGGACAATTTCAGTAAGTGGGCCGGCCTCTGCGAAAGCAGAGCTTGTGTAAGCGCCGTAACCTTCTTTACAGGCTTTTACCCATTGTTGCTGATGCCCTTCTGTATCGCCCTCTACCAGTGCCCGTTTCGGAGCCGGTATTTTTACGTTCAGGAATTTGGCCTCAGGAAAAAACTTAGGATTATTACCAAACAACTCGGTAGCCAGTATACCTTTTGTGCCTTTAAACAGAATACCACCGTCAGCACTGGAAAATACTTTGTCGTAATCGCAACCCTCAGGCAATTCCGGGCGGATTCCGCCATCATACCACGATAGCCCAATTTCTTTATGTACTTTTCCGGTCGGATTCGGGAATTTGAGGTGAATAGCCGCCGATGGGGGGCATACATCATCATAGAAAGCCTCCTTAAAGAAATCGGCATATACTTGCCCCACCGAACATTCTACCGAGGTAGGGTAGCCCAGTTTCAAGGCACGGAAGGGGACATCAATAAAATGGCAGCCCATATCGCCAAGGGCACCGGTGCCGAAGTCCCAGTATCCACGCCACCGGAACGGCATGTAGGCTTCGTGGTAGTCGCGCATGGGTGCAGTACCCAGCCACAGGTTCCAGTCTACGTCACCTGGTACAGGTTGTTTTTCTCCTTTATCTTTTGGCGATTGTACGCCTTGCGGCCATACGGGGCGGTTTGTCCATACTTCTACTTTACTTACCTCGCCAATCATTCCGCTCTGTATAATTGCCTCGGTAATACGGGTTCCTTTACCGCTACTACCCTGATTACCCATTTGGGTAACCAATTTATATTTTTGGGCAGCTTCGGTCAGTTGGCGAGCCTCCCAGATATCGTGCGTAAGAGGTTTTTCTACATACACGTGTTTGCCCAGTTGCATGGCTGTCATGGCAATGGGGTAGTGCATGTGGTCTGGGGTGGTTACAATTACTGCATCAATGTTTTTTGCCTCTTTCTCCAGCATCTGGCGGTAATCGCGGTAATAGGGGGCTTTTGGAAATTGCGTGCGGAATTTCTTAGACATCCGGTCGTCTACATCACAAAGCGCTACAATATTATCTGAACCGTTATTAAAGGAGTACCGGATGTTCACATCGGCCTTGCCGCCACAACCTACTGCGGCTATGTTTAGTTTATCGCTGGGTGCTACAAAGCCTTTGCCCAGCACATGGCGGGGCACAATCATAAACCCGGCCGATGCCAGAGAGGCGCTCTTGATGAAGGTGCGTCTGGTAGTGTTGCCCGGATTTTTTTCAGTTTTTTTCATAGGTAAACGGGGTTTGAATGAGTTTGTTTGGTATACGCTTGTATAGAGGGGAAATCCTGCTGAAAAATACAAAATTATATTGAGACTGAACAAATGGTAGCCAAACTTTAAGTGAACAGCAAAAAACAACAAAAGCCCGGCAGTTACCTACCGGGCTTTGTGTATGACTGTGCGAGTAAATTATTTTACTTCTACTTCTGCACCAGCTTCTTCCAAAGATTTTTTCAAACCTTCAGCTTCGTCTTTAGCTACACCTTCTTTCAAAGGTTTCGGAGCAGAGTCAACTAAATCTTTAGCTTCTTTCAAGCCAAGACCTGTAAGGTCTTTAACCAATTTCACAACTGCAAGTTTGTTAGGACCAGCAGCTTTCAAGATTACGTCGAAAGATGTTTTTTCTACAGGAGCTTCAGCAGCATCGCCACCACCAGCATTACCGGCTACCATTACTGGAGCAGCAGCTGCAGGCTCAATACCATATTCATCTTTCAATATTTGTGCTAATTCGTTTACTTCTTTTACAGTCAAATTTACTAATTGTTCTGCAAATGCTTTCAAATCTGCCATTTTTGTATAGAATTTAAAAGTTAATACTTGATTTTGATAAATAATTTTAATGAATAATCAGTCTGTATGACTGATGGGTGTTTACTGTATAAAGCCGTTGAAGGCTAAGATTGGTAAACGAATCAGGCTGCTTCTTTCTCTGACAAAGTCTTGAGAATACCAGCCAATTTGTTGCCACCGCTTTGCAAGCCAGAAATAACATTCTTGGCAGGTGATTGCAACAATCCGATAACTTCGCCAACTAATTCTTGCTTTGACTTCAGGTTCAACAACGTATCTAGTTGGTCGTGACCTATAAACAAAGCTGAATCAACCGAAGCACCTTTTAATTTGATGCTGTCTTTATTAGCTTTCAGGAAATCCTTAATCAATTTTGCAGCTATTTTGCCCGACTCTTCGTGGAACATCACACCTGAAAAACCTTTAAGAACAGTTCCGTCAAACGGCGTATAATCGGTATCTAATCTTTCCAGAGCTTTGCTGATCAATGTATTTTTCACTACACGATACTCAATACCACGCTCGAAACACAAACGACGTAATTCATTGGTTTTAGCAACGTTCAATCCGCTTGCATCGGTGATATAGAAGTAAGGGGTAGCTGCAAATTTCTCTGCAAGCTCTTCAATTATTGCTCCTTTTTCTTCTTTTGTCATGATTACAATCCATTAATGGTTGTTTTGTCGATTTGAATACCAGGTCCCATTGTGCTGGCAAGTGCTACGCTTTTCACGTAGGTACCTTTAGCAGAAGACGGTTTCAATTTCAACAAAGTTTGAATCAATTCTGTAGCATTTTCTGCTAATTTCTCAGGTGAGAAAGAAACCTTACCGATGGAAGCGTGAATGATACCGGTTTTATCAACTTTGAAGTCAATTTTACCTGCTTTCACTTCTTTTACAGCTGTTGCTACGTCGAGCGTTACAGTACCAGACTTAGGGTTTGGCATTAATCCGCGAGGGCCGAGGATTTTACCTAACTTACCAAGTTTAGCCATAACAGTTGGCATCGTAATGATTACGTCGATGTCTGTCCAGCCTTGTTCGATTTTCTGAATGTATTCGTCCAACCCTACGTAGTCAGCGCCAGCAGCTTTTGCATCAGCTTCTTTGTCAGGTGTACATAATACAAGAACACGAACAGTTTTACCGGTTCCGTGTGGTAGTGCAACCACACCACGTACCATTTGGTCTGCCTTACGAGGGTCAACACCTAAACGTACGTGAACATCTACTGAAGAGTCGAATTTAGTGTATGAAATCTGCTTCAATACATCAGCTGCTTCTTTAAGAGAATAAGCCTTTGAAGCATCATACTTCGACATTGCTTCCTTTCTTTTTTTGGTCAATTTTGCCATTGCTTTTTTTGGTTATAGCGTTATGCCGTGCATAACTCCCATGAATAATAACGAGCGATCTACATCACTCATTTGTTTTTTAGAACGGTGCGTTGCCTGTGATGGTAATACCCATGTTTTGGGCTGTACCGGCAATCATCTTCATTGCTGATTCCACAGTAAAGCAATTCAGGTCTGGCATTTTGGTTTCGGCAATTGTTTTTACCTGATCCCAAGTAACCGAGCCCACTTTTTTACGGTTGGGTTGGTCTGAACCTGTCTTGATTTTGGTTGCTTCTAACAGCATGATAGCAGCGGGCGGAGTTTTGATGGCAAACTCAAACGACTTGTCGGTAAAGTATGTAATTACAACCGGCAATACCATACCCATTTTGTCTTGAGTACGGGCGTTGAATTGTTTACAAAATTCCATGATGTTCAAGCCTTTAGAACCCAACGCCGGACCAATCGGTGGTGAAGGGTTAGCCTGACCGCCTTTTACCTGAAGTTTCACATAACCTGCGATGTCTTTCGCCATTGTCTTTCAGATTTTAAGGAATTTTACAATAAGATTTGATTGAATCTTGAAGAAGGGCTCACATTCCTGCCTCATTATCAAGCATTTCCGTTGATTTGGTTCAGAAATTTCGCCTGTTATCAGGGGAAGCGACATCTGTTTAAAGAGACATCAAGATAAAGACTGATTTCCGCCGCTCCGAAAAGTATTTACACACCTTTAGAAAATCGGACTGCAAAAGTAGATGTTTTCAAATTGTTTTGCAACGAAACACCAAAGTATTTTCTAAAAATCTTACAAATAGCCCCGGCAGATACGCTTGCCTCAAGCAATTGATAATAAACTGATTATACAACGCTTGCTGAAATGGCTGCCAAAGAATTTTTAAGGTAAAAATGCTATAAAAAGGGGGTTAATAGCCCCATTAGATAATATTTAACATTGGCTTAACACACCTAACGATTTTTTAATCATAAATTTGCACCGCACTAATTTAAAACGCCTTTATGAGTTCTGCTCACCGTGTGTTAGTAGTTGATGATGAAGCTGATATTGTGGAGTTGTTAAGCTACAACCTTGAAAAAGAGGGGTACAAAGTTGCTACTGCCCCCGATGGTAAAAAAGCTATTGAAGTTGCACGCGAATTTCTTCCTGAATTAGTAATTCTCGATATCATGATGCCACATCTGGATGGCATAGAGGTAGGCCGGACCCTGAGGGGGATTCCGGAAATGAAAAATACGTATATTCTGTACCTGACGGCTCGTTCAGAAGAGTATTCTGAAATTGCAGCCTTTGAAGTAGGTGCCGACGACTACCTCAACAAGCCCATTAAGCCCCGGGCATTAATGAGCCGTATCAATGCGTTTTTCCGCAGGGAAGCTCAGAAAACCGACACCAGCGATTCGCTTGAAGTGGCAGGCCTAAGCATTAACCGCCAGAACTACACCGTTACCAAAACAGATGGTTCTACGATAGTGCTCCCTAAAAAAGAATTTGAGTTACTTTTCTTCCTGGCGCAGTATCCTAACAAAGTATTCAGCCGTGATGAAATCCTGCAGAAAATCTGGGGTGTTGATATCTTCGTTGTTGAACGTACCATTGATGTACACATACGTAAGGTTCGGGAAAAAGTTGGCGAAAACTACATCAAAACCCTTAAAGGTGTAGGGTATATGTTTACAGATGAATAATAATCTGTAATTTTAAGAGAAAATTATCTTTTAGTTTTGTGGTGTTTACATGCACTGATGATTTTCTGTATTTAATCGCGCCCTTCAGTATGTCGTTCAGCCCCCGCATCATTGCGTTTTTTCTTGCCGTAATAATTACGACAGTCTCTATTGTATTCCTCAGTTTTGTGCCTAATGTTAGCGCGGCCATGTTGTTTGTGGTGGGGGTATCTTCGTTTTTTTCGTCTTTCTTTTTTGTTTTTTATACCATTGATATCCTGATTTTCAAAGAAGTTGGGCAGATATACAAGAGTATCCAGAAGCTGAAAATCCGTGATTTTGATATCTCGCGCAAGTCACTTATTAAAAGTGTCAACCCCATCAAGATGCTCAATACCGAGATTTCTACCTATGTAAGCCGTAAACAACAGGAAATTGATGAGTTAAAAAAAATGGAGCAATACAGGCGAGAGTTTCTGGCCGATGTATCGCACGAACTGAAAACACCCATTTTTGCGGCGCAGGGCTTTATTCATACCCTGATTGACGGTGCCAAAGAAGACCCTGTCATTTTAGACCGTTTTCTGAATAAAGCAGCTAAAAGCCTGGATGGGCTTGATGCGCTCGTGAGAGACCTCGTTACCTTATCGCAGGTTGAAAAGGGTGATTTAAAAATGCACTTTGAAAAAATAGAGCTGAAGCACATAACTGAAGAAATATTTGAGCAGCTGGAGTCAAAAGCCAAAACCAGGGGTGTAACGCTGAAAATAAAACCGAAAGATTTACAGGTAGCCTGGGTAATTGCAGACAAGCAGCGGATATCTCAGGTATTGACTAACCTGGTCGACAACGCCATTAAATATGGTAAAGAAAACGGCAAAATAATTGTAGAAATAGAAGAAGAGAAAAAGTATTTCCAGGTTTCTATTGAAGATGACGGCCCCGGCATTGCTCCCGAGCATCTGTCACGCATTTTTGAACGCTTCTACCGTATAGACAAAAGCCGCTCGCGCGAAACCGGAGGCACAGGCCTTGGCTTGGCTATTGTTAAGCACATACTTAACGCCCACCATTCTAAAATAACCGTAACCAGCAAAATTGACAAAGGTACCAGATTCACTTTCAAACTGCCGGTTGTGAGTTAATTATTTAACAACCATACCGGCAGGCTAAATAGACCTGAGTGTAAATTTTAAGGCATGTTTTCATAATAATAACCTACCTTTGTATAAAATTTACTTTCTTTTAGCAGTATGGATTTCGAGTTTGAGTTTGAGGAAACCCCCAAAATAAAGACTACACCAAAAAATGTTGTTTTTGAAGATCTGATAATCTTTGAAAACAACGATTATATAGTAATTAATAAGCCGCCGTTTCTGTCTAGCCTCGACGAGCGCACCCAAGACAAACACCAGAGCATTCTGCGTCTGGCAAAGGCCTACTCAGATGATGCCCAGCTTTGCCACCGGCTCGATAAAGAGACATCAGGGGTATTGGCCATTGCTAAAAACCCTGCAGCTTACCGGAACCTGGCCATGCAGTTCGAAAACCGTGAGGTAACCAAGCGCTACCATGCAGTAGTAAATGGTGTTCATGATTTTGACAGTATATCGGTATTTTTGCCTATTGCCCAGTTGAAAGACGGCACGGCTGTAAGGATAGACCGTGAGAAAGGTAAAATAGCTGAAACTATCTTCTTTACGCTCAAGGCCTACAGGTATCATACATTGGTAGAGTGTATTCCGGTTACAGGCCGCATGCACCAGATACGTGTGCATTTGCAATGCCTGAAAGCCCCTATTGTTTGTGACCCTACTTATGGTGGAGACGACATCTTCCTTTCGCAGCTGAAAAGCAAAAAATTCAACCTTAAGAAAGGTACTGAAGAATTACCCTTGATAAAAAGGGTGGCTTTGCATGCGCATTCGCTTACTTTCCGATTACTGGATGGAGAGGTATTAAAGATAGAGGCTCCTTACCCGAAAGACTTTGATGTGCTGGTAAAACAGTTGGATAAGTTTACTGCCTGATATTCGGGTCTACTCAGCAGAAGTGTTTATGGCTACATTTTTTTTTCGCCCCATGGTCATTAAAATCACGCCTGTCAGAACAATGGCTGAGGCAACCAGTGAGCGTGGGGTGAGCACCTCTCCTTTAAAAATCCATCCCAAAAAGAAGGCCACTACCGGGTTTACGTACGCATAAGTAGCTGTAACCTGTGGCGGTGCGTTGTTAATCAGCCACAAGTATGCGCTGTAGCCTATATAAGAGCCCACTACAATGAGGTAAATTAATGCCAGCCAGGTTTCCTGTGTCATATTACGAAAGGCCTGCACATGATTCTCTTCAAATATCAGACTCATTACAAGAGAGAAGCATCCGCCGGTTATCATTTGTATGGCTGTAGACTGAACAGGTTTCGGGAGCGACATATATGGGGATTTCAAAGAACCAAAAGCCCAGGCAACTGAACCCGCAAATACCAGTAAGGCCGGGAAAACGGCCACTTCCCGATTGGCAGTATTGGCCGGATTCATCGGGTCAAGGAGGTAAGCCATCCCGGATAGGCCTATCACCAACCCAATTAAACCGATAAATGTTGGCTTGGTTTTGCTGAAAAACAGAAAGTCGAGCATTATCATCCAGGCAGGCAAGGTAGCAACCAGCAATGCAACCAGGCCTGACGGCATGAAGCGCAGCGCATACGCCACTGTACAATTGCCAATGCCACTCAGTGTTACACCCACAACAGCAGCGTTACGTATCTCTTTGAAGTCGGGTATGCCATAGCCTTTCCACAAAGTAAAGATAAACAACAGTATACCGCCGGTAAGGAATCGTAAGCAGGAAACCATCATGGGCGGAAGCACCTCAATGGCATACTTCATGCCTAAAAAAGTAGAACCCCAGACCACATAGACAAGCCCGAGAGCAATAATAAGCTTGGTTTTATAAGACATGGATTAAAGCAGTGAAAGCAGGGCAATTCTAAAAAACAGCATGCTGAAACGGGTTGGGTTTCAGGCATTGCATACAGGGCAGGTGCCTTGCATAAGCATATTAATTTCAGACAGCTTGTAGCCATCGGGTAAGCTAATCTTAGGTATATGCACACTTTCAAGGCAGGTAGTATTACCGCACGACAAACATTTAAAATGAACGTGGTCGTGGTGGTGCTCTTCATGAGAGCACTCAGTAGAACGGCAGAGTGCATACTTGGTGCCGCCTTCGTCGTCCAGTACTTTATGTATTATACCTTTTTCAACAAAGGTTTTCAGGGTTCTGTAAATAGTAACCCTGTCAAAGCGCTCTCCGAACAGGTTTTCCAGGTCTCCGTGCGAAAGCGCATGGCTGTAAGTCTGAAAAGACGCCAATATATCTTCACGACAGCCCGTATGGCGCAAGTCGTATTCTTTCAGTGTATTTTTAGAGAGACTCATAATTTATAAACGATAAATTCATGAAAGTCGTTTTGTATTGTCAATATCTGCACTTTTCGAGTACATTAATTACAAGACCTATTCTACCAGCAAATTTACGTTTTCAAACTGTAATTTAACCAGATTTGCGTAAATTCCTTCTTCTTTTAGTATCAATTCGTCGTGCGAACCCAATTCGGCAATCCTGCCGTCTTTTAAGACATAGATGGTATCTACATTTCGGATGGTTGCCAGGCGATGGGCAATAATAATGGTAGTGCGGTTTTTCATCAGTTCATCCAACGCACCCTGTACCAGTTTTTCAGATTCCGAGTCAAGTGCACTGGTGGCTTCATCCAGAATCAGAATAGACGGGTCTTTCAGAATAGCCCGCGCAATGGCCACACGCTGTCTTTGTCCGCCCGATAGTTTCACACCTCTTTCGCCCACAATTGTCTGGAATTTCTCAGGAAACGACGTGATGAAGTCGTAGGCATTGGCTTTTCTGGCGGCCTCAAATACCTCGGCTTCTGTGGCGCCCGGTTTGCCATAGGCTATATTCTCAAAAATGGTGCCTCCAAAAAGCATTACCTCCTGCGGTACGATGGCAATGTTACTTCTGAGTTCGGTTACATCTTGTGTGGCAATATCTTTACCGTCAATCAGTATCTGGCCTTTTGTAAGCGGATACATCTTCATTAAAAGCTGCACCAGTGTCGATTTACCAGCCCCGCTTTGCCCAACCAATGCAATTTTCTCTCCCGATTTCACCTCAATTGATACATCTTTCAGCACGCTTACGTCAGCCCTTGAAGGATACTCAAAACCTACCTGTTTAAATGAAACATTTCCGGCTGTTTTCTTAAATTCAACCGTACGCGAAACATCTACTTCTGATTCCTCTCCCAGAATTTCCAGTACCCTTTCAGATGCCCCAATCGTTTTCTGAATCTGAGCATACATATCACCCAAACCACCAACCGAGCCCCCGATAAAACCTGTATAGATAATAAATGTAAACAGGTCTTTAAAATCAAGCTCACCACTCAGCACCAGATTACCGCCATACCATACAACCCCTACAACGCCACCAAACAATACAAAAATAATGAACGAAATAAAACCACCCCTGAAAGTAGCTGCTTTGAGGGCATATTCAACTACTTTCTGTATAGAAGAAGTGTATCTTGCTACCTCAAGGCGTTCGTTGGTAAAGGCTTTTACTACATTGACCGACTGCAGGGTTTCTTCTACAATAATATTTGTCTTGGCCAGTTCGTCTTGTACAATTTTAGAATTTTTTCTGATAAATCGTCCGAAAATAATAGCGGCCACCACCAGAAACGGAAACGTAGACAGCATAAAAAGTGTCAGTTTGCCAGATATAAGCGTAATCAGTAACACACCGCCCACCAGCGTAAATGCCTGTCTGAACAGCTCGGCCAGTGTGGTAGAAAGCACATCCTGCAACTGCGTTACGTCAGACGTTATCCGGCTCATCAGCTCACCAACACGGCTTTTTTCAAAGAAAGTAACCGGCAGCGTGATAATTTTGGCATATAACTCTTTGCGGAGGTCTCGCATGGATTGTTCAGATACCCTCGTAAAAGTGTACACCCTCAGAAAAGAGAAACCCGCCTGCAGAATCAGTAAAACAACGAACAGAAAAGTAACCTCGTTTAAAGTAAATTCAGGTGCAGCATGAAAAACATTCTGAAGCTTGTCGCCTAAAATACTTGCATTGCCAATAGGGTTTGAATTAGGTATGGAAGCCGCTTTTTCAGGCGAAACAATGGCTCCTACCATCTGGCCCATTAAAAGCGGAATGCTCATTGACGTAAGCTGCGACAACACCAGAAAAATGAAGCCAATCGCAAATGTCCATTTATAAGGCAACGTAAATCTGAAAACCTTCAGCGCCTTTCTGAATCCTTCTTTACTTAGTTTTTTCTTGTCTTTTTCTGAAGCCTCTTCTCCAAAACTTCGGGTTCTTTTTGCCATAGTACTTTATCCTCAGATACCGCCGGGGATTTTAAATTTTAAAAGGTAATAGGCAGGCAGACTAATCTTCTGTTTGCCCTTTATATTTCGATTGCTCAAAAATCTCGCGAGCATTGGTGTTTTCCATCAGTTGTACTAACGTAACCGCCGGGTTTTCGGTTCGATACCGGCTTACTATTCGCCAACCCACCCATTGGCCAATGCGCCCGGGGCAGTCAGCCCCTATTTCGGTTACAAATGGTCTTTCAGATACATACTTGTCTTTTATTCTGTCGTTGGTTTCAAAAAGTAGTTTGTTGTCAAGAAAATACCCCCACACGTATTCCTGATTATGCCAGGTCTTTACAAGATTTGAGTCGGCATAGGCAACTACGAGCGAATCAGCAATGTTGGGTATAACCGCCCGGGTAAACTCAAAACTCTTGCCATAAAACACCATATCGGCCAGTAAAGAACGGTCGTTCAAATCAACTCTGTTGTATTTTCTCGACAGCAAAGTAATCACCGTAGGTACCAGATAAGGTTTGTCGTATCGTTTCAGCATATAGTTAGGGTGCTGCGGGCGGTATTTGGCTCCGGGGCCAATGAAAGATTCCAGCGGAATCACTATCAGACTATCGGTAACTACCAGTTCATTGTCCAGACCGGCAAACGTAGTGATAATCTTTGGCTCTTTGAAATCGGGGTAATAGTATTTTATATGCCTGAAGGCATTTTCAAATTGAAGCCTCAGGCTGTCTGAATTGCCAAATGCCTGTTGTGTCTGCTGGTACAATTCATGAATGGCAGGGTGATGAATCAGCATATCAATCCGGTCAATGAGAGCCGGGTCACTGGCCGATGTCTGATAGAAGGTTTCAACAAAGACCGGGTGTTTTTCAAGAAAACCTTTGATTTCTTCTTTGCTTTTCAGGTTCATCAATGTGTTTTCAAGGTGCTCAATTGTCACATTTACCTGTATCTGAGATACATCTGCTTCAGCAGCAGAATCGGTATTCTGGCAGGCATAAAAACAGGATGCAATCAGAAAGAAAAAACCGGGGATACGATATTTCATACGATGAATAAGTGTTTTTTCGAAAAACGTACAAAATTAGGCAATTATTTGTCTCTAATCATGTACATTCACAAATTATAGTAGTTTTTAATGTGCCTGCCAAATAGATACAAACAACCGTGGTTGCGGCAGCTTTGATAGTTTCAATAGCCCATCAGTAACTTTTTGTTTTTGCGTAGGGTTGTGGGGCAGGTTTTATTAAAACGCAACTTTTTTGTGGCAAAGGTTGTGCAGCAATGGGTAACTGGATTTGCTGCCAGTAAGCGGTTTTTAATTTTAACTGTGTTTTGGGGTACATCAAACAACTGAAAATAAATAATTTACAAAAAATAATTTGTCGGCTTTGTTGAAGAAAACGGGCAGATTGAACCCTGAAAAAGGATTTTGGCTACACCCCTGGGCAATCGGTTAAGTTACCGGATATAAAACTTCTTAAAAAACACATTTTACTAATTGTATTTCTTTGATATTATGTATGAATGTGTGTATTTTTGCGGTTCGTTTTTTTGAGTACTTTACTATTTAAACCTATATTCCTAAAAACACGGACCAAAATCTAAGTATAAAATAAAAACTAATGGCTTTAATTAACAAAATTCGGGAGCGTTCGGGAATCGCAGTTGCAGTTATTGCAGTTGCCCTTATTCTATTTATCGTTGGAGGAGACTTATTCTACGGAAGTGGCGGAAATGGAGGCTTGTTTGGTGGTAATAAAAACAAAATCGGTGAAATAGCCGGTACTACCATTGATGCCCAGGCATTTCAGGCAAAGCTGGATGCAGCACGTTCCAACTACGAACAACAGGCAGGCAGAGCTCTTCAGGAGCAGGAAGTTCAACAACTCCGCAATCAGGTATGGGAGGAGATGATTTTCGACATTGCCTATAATGAAGAATTTGAAAAATTAGGTCTGAAAGTAACACCTGAAGAGTTAAGCGAGATGATTCAGGGCACCAAAAACCTTAGCCCGCTTATCAGGCAGCAATTTACTAATCCTCAAACAGGGCAGTATGACCGCAACAGTCATATTCAGTTTATTGACGCAGCAGCTAAAAACCAATTGCCTGCGCCTCAGAAAATGGCCTGGGAGCAAATCAAAAAACAGGCAATCAAACAACGTTTGTTAGAAAAATACAATGCATTAATTAGTGCGGCCACATTTGTAACAACAGCAGAAGCCAAAAAAGAATACGAAGGCCAAGTTAGCAAGGCAGATGCCCGTTATTTGTATGTGCCATTCTTTAGCGTAAACGATACTACCATTAAAGTTACAGACAGCCAGTTGTCTGATTACCTGAGTAAACATAAAAATGAATATACAGGTTATGACAGCCGCTCTTTCAACTATGTGGTGTATCAGGTTGCTCCTACTAAAGAAGACAGCGCCGCGCTTTATGAAGACATCAAATCTTTTGCAAAAGGTTTGGCTGCAGCTAAAGACCCGCAAGATTATGCCACTATCAATTCAGAAATAAGATTGCCGTTTGAGCGTTCAGCCAGCGAACTGACCCCGGAATTGAAAGCGGCTTTGGCATCGGCTATCCCTGGTGCGGTAATCGGGCCGTTTAAAGAAGGAAGCGTATATTCTATTCATAAATATGAAGGTACTACTACCGACACCGCCTACACTGCAAGAGCAAGCCATATTCTGATTCCGGTAAACAAAACAGCGCCAGATTCTGCAAAAGCATTGGCGCGCAAACAGGCACAGTCTATTCTTGACCAGCTGAAACAAGGTGCTGATTTTGCAACGCTGGCTCGTACCAACAGCCAGGACGGTTCGGCTCAGCAAGGCGGAGACCTGGGCTTCTTTAAACAAGGTGCGATGGTAAAACCATTTGACAACGCCGTTTTTGGCTTTAGCGGAACTGGTCTGATACCTAATCTGGTTGAGACAGACTTTGGTTACCATATTATTAAAGTAACTGAGCCTAAGTCAAACTTAAAATATAAAATTGCCAGCATCAGCCGCGAATTACAGGCCAGCGAAGCAACCCGCAATGCAGCGTATCAAAGAGCTGAAACATTGCGTTCAGGTGCAGGTTCAGAAAAAGAGTTTGAAGAGGCCGTTAAGAAAGACCCTAAACTGGTTATGCTGAAAGCCGAAAGGGTTTTCCCTGAAGCAACTGCTTTCAACACAATACAGAACGCACGCGAAGTTGTTTTGTGGGCATTTAATGACGACACCAAAGTAGGCTCGGTTTCTAACCGCGTTTTTGAAATAGGCGATAATTTTATTGTGGCAGCAGTTACAGCTAAATCAGAAAAAGACAGCCCTAAGGTAGACGACTTCAGAGAAGCTTTAACAGCCAAAGTGCGTAACGAAATTAAAGGAGAACAGATTCTGAAAAAATTGAACGGGGCTTCGGGTACTTTAGAGCAAATTGCACAAAAATATGGTGCGGGTGCTATAGTTGAGGCCGCCAATGGTATCAGTTTTGCCACTGGTCTGTTAACTACTCCAGGTGTTGACCCTATCGCCATCGGTAAGATTTTCAGTCTGGCATCAGGCAAACGCTCAAAACCATTTGTTGGCGAAAACGGTGTGTTTATTGTAGAAACCACGCGTCTTGAAAACGCCCCAGCCATTGCAGACTACAGCCAGTATAAAGCACAGGTATTGCAACGTACCGGAGGCTTTGGCGCTTCTTATATGGCCAACCAGGCTATCCGCGATAACGCGAAAATCGTAGATAACAGATCGAAATTCTTCTGATACGTCAGAAACCGTTATAAATTAAAAAATAGCAGCTTGTTTACAGGCTGCTATTTTTGCTTTGTGTGCATCAGGTGTTTGTGCCAAATACAACCCAACCGGATAAAAGCCCTGCGTAAAATGTTTATGAAAGCGGGTAATTCTTAAAAATTTTAAAAATAAGCAGTGGCTTTATAATCAGGGTTTTGCAAAACTTGTATTTTTGCTATTACTAATATACTGCCTAACCACTAAACTAATGACCGAATTTTCAATTTACCTTCAGTTGGGTTATCAACATATAACCGATATCAACGGCTATGACCATATCTTATTTGTAATAGCCTTATGTGCCATTTACAGGATATCTGACTGGAGACGAATTTTAATTTTGGTAACAGCATTTACCATCGGGCATTCGGTTACACTTGCTTTAGCAGCTTTAAATGTGATTGATTATAGTACCGAACTCATTGAGTTTCTGATACCCGTAACAATTATTATTACCTGTATCAGCAATCTGTTTCATAAGAGCAGCACAAGTGTATTGGTACCAGAGCATTTTTCGCCGGTAAGGTATTTTTTAGCCCTGGGTTTTGGGCTTATTCATGGCATGGGGTTCTCTAATTACCTCCGCAGTTTATTAGGTAAAGACCAGAACATCATTCAGCAGTTGCTGGCATTTAATGTGGGGCTTGAGTTCGGGCAGATACTGATTGTATCCATTGCACTGGTATTGTCTTTTTTAATGCTCAATGTTTTCCATGTAAAAAAACATACCTGGAATCTCATACTGTCAAGTTTTGTTGCAGGGGTAGCATTTAAACTGATGACCGAGAAATGGTTTTTTTAACTGCAATCGCCCAAGGCATAAGACTAAAATAAATTGTATCAATCGCAAACATTTAAAACTAACAGAGTATTAAACCTTCATCAAAGCATGAAAAAAATCTCCATTTTTATCGCGACGGTTTTGTGCGGCATGGTTTCGGCGCAAGCGCAGCAGGCGCCTGCTACCCAATACAATGCCAATA
This sequence comes from Emticicia fluvialis, assembly GCF_024793945.1. Taxonomy (NCBI): domain Bacteria; kingdom Pseudomonadati; phylum Bacteroidota; class Cytophagia; order Cytophagales; family Leadbetterellaceae; genus Emticicia; species Emticicia fluvialis. The sequence continues at coordinate 11,455 of NZ_JANUSD010000019.1, read as the reverse complement.
CCAAATTTGAGCAAATGGGCACTGCCCTGCCTACGCCTAATACTTTTCGTACAGCAGCCGGAGCACCTGGCAGAGACTACTGGCAGCAAAAGGCAGACTATGACATCAAAGCTGAACTAAACGACAACAACCAAAGCATAACCGGTACAGAGAAAATAACCTACACCAACAATGCGCCTGAAGAACTCCGTTACTTATGGATGCAGCTTGACCAGAACGTTTTCTCTAAAAACTCAGACGGAAACACTACCCGCCAGAGTGCCATTAACCCAACCAGTGGGTCTAGTTTTACCAGCATTGGTAATCTGAGTGGCGCAAATGATAAAGACTACGGGTATAAAATTCTGGCTGTGAAAGATGCCGCTGGAAAAGATTTGAAATATACCATTAACGGAACTATGATGCGCATAGACCTGCCAGCGCCTTTGGCTAAAGGTATGGCCTTTGTGTTTCAGGTTGACTGGAAGTTTAACATCATCGATTTGAAACTGGTAGGGGGTAGAAGCGGTTTTGAGCTATTTCCGAAAGATGGTAACGTTCTATATGAAATTGCCCAGTGGTTTCCTCGTATGGCTGTTTACGATGACGTAAACGGATGGCAGCATAAACAGTTCTTGGGGCAGGGAGAATTTACGCTTCCTTTCGGAGACTATAAAGTAGCCCTGACAGTGCCTAACGATATGGTATTGGGTGCCACCGGAGAGCTGCAAAATCCTAAAGAAGTGCTTACTCCAACTCAATTAAAACGCATGGAGCAGGCCAAAACATCAAAAACACCGGTACTGATTGTTACACAGGCAGAAGCCGAGGCTGCCGAAAAGGGCAAGCCAACCGGCAAAAAGACCTGGATTTATGCAGCCAAAAATGTACGCGATTTTGCCTTTGCTACTTCTCGTAAATTCATCTGGGATGCCATGCAGGTAGACGTTGAAGGCAAAAAGGTGTGGGCAATGTCTTTATATCCTAAAGAGGCTAACCCGCTTTGGGGGCAATACTCAACCCGTGTAGTGGCGCACACATTGGTTAACTACTCAAAACGCACGGTTGCTTATCCGTATCCGGTGGCTTATTCGGTTCATGGTTCAGTAGGGGGTATGGAGTACCCGATGATGAGCTTTAACGGCGCACGCCCTGAGGCTGACGGCACGTATTCAGAAGGAACTAAAAACTTTCTGATTCTGGTGATTATTCATGAGGTTGGTCACAACTTCTTCCCGATGATTGTGAATTCTGACGAGCGCCAGTGGTCATGGATGGATGAAGGGCTGAACTCTTTCCTGGAAGGGTTAACCTGTCTTGAGTGGGACAGAAACTTCCCGGCTACAGGTATAGAGCCACAATACATTACGGGTTATATGAAACTGGATGCCGATAAGCAGAACTCAATTATGAGTAGTTCAGATAACATTCTGCCGGGTACTTTTGGGCCTAATGCCTATTCAAAACCTGCAACAGGGCTGAACATTCTTCGGGAGACCATCATGGGGCGTGAACTCTTCGACTACGCCTTCAAAGAGTACGCACGACGTTGGGCTTTTAAACACCCTACACCTGCCGATTTCTTCCGTACAATGGAAGACGCATCAGGCGTTGACCTTGACTGGTTCTGGAAAGGCTGGTTTTATGGCGTTGAGCCGGTTGACCAGGCCATTGCTAATGTAGAATGGTATAGTATAGACTCGCAGGACCCCGCCAAAATTAAAGCAGCAGCTAAAGCAGATGCGGATGCCAAAAAAGAAACACTAAGCAATATCCGCAACAAAACAGATATTAAACAGACGGTAGTAGAGGCTGACTCAACCATGCGAGACTTCTATAACACTTATGATAGATTTGCAGTATCAGAAGCCGATAAGAAAAAGTATGAGCAGTATCTTTCTACTCTTTCAGCCGATGAACGTAAAATGGTAGATGAAGGCAAGAACTTTTACGTTTTAAGCCTGAAAAACAAAGGTGGTTTGGTAATGCCTGTAATTATCAGAATGGAGTTTGAAGATGGTACTTTTGAAGACGTAAGAATACCGGCCGAACTTTGGAGGTTAAATGATAAAGAGGTGAAAAAGACTTTGGTAACTACCAAAAAAGTAGCGAAGTTCAAGCTGGACCCTTACCATGAGATTCCGGATATTGATACGTCTGACAACACCTTCCCTAAAGAGCCAGAACAACCTACCCGTTTCCAGGCTTTCAAGCAGAGAAGTTTTAATCCTGGGCCTAATCCAATGCAGGAAGCTAAAAAGAACCAGCCTTCTGGTGTGCAAACAAGCGGAGATAAGAAATAATAATTCTTTATAAAATAATGTTAAATTTAGCCGGAGATATGACCCTCTCCGGCTTTTTTTGTTAAACTCAGCCACTTTTAAAGCTATGCAAACAATAAAACTTACGATACAGAATCATATCGCCCATGTAGTACTGAATAGGCCCGAAAAAGCCAATGCACTCAACCAGACCGCCTGGGACGAACTCAAAGATACTTTTGAAAATCTGGATGAGAACCCCGAAGTGCGAGTAATAGTGCTGGAAGGCGGCGAGAGCAAACACTTTTGCGCGGGCATAGATTTAAGCCTGCTGATGTCGGTAGCACAAACAGATATTACCTGCGAGGGACGCAGGAGAGAAAAAGTCAGAAAAGACGTTCTCAGGCTACAGGCGCCGGTTAATGCCATTGAAAACTGCTCCAAGCCTGTTTTAGCAGCAGTTCACGGCGGCTGTATTGGTGGCGGGCTGGACATTATCTGTGCCTGCGATATACGCTATTGCACCGAAGATGCATTCTTTACTATTAAGGAAATTGACATGGGTATGGTAGCCGATTTAGGTACACTTCAGCGGCTGCCAAAGCTGATAGGAGAGGGCCGGGTGCGTGAAATGGCCTATACAGGGCGGCATGTAGGCGGCAAAGAAGCTGAAAAAATAGGCATTGTAAACAGTGCCTACAATGATAAAGCTACCATGATGGAAGAGGTTTTTAAACTGGCCGCTACTATAGCTGCCAGGTCGCCCTTGTCTATCCGTGGTACCAAGCATATTCTGTTGCATACCAGAGACCACACTGTTGCCGACGGCCTGAACTACATGGCAACCTGGAACGCCGCCATGCTGCTATCAAACGATTTGCAGGAAGCCTTCATGGCTAAAAGCCAGAAGCGGGATGCCGGTTTTGAAGACTGAGTTTTTATATGACTATAAACGAAGAAACCCTACCGGCCGGCAGGGTTTCTTCGTTTATGACTTCTGAGCAAATTAAGCTATTGCAAAAGCGCCTTTGCTTTCATAACGTTTACGCTCGTTTTCGTCAAGGTATATTTTACGCATACGAATCGACTTAGGCGTAATCTCCAGATATTCATCTTTCTGGATATACTCCATGGCATCTTCCAGAGAGAAATTAATCTTCGGTGCAATACGCACGTTGTCATCAGAACCCGAAGCACGCATGTTGGTCAGCTTTTTGGCTGTTTGCAGGTTAATCACGAGGTCATTCTGACGGTTGTGTTCGCCTACTACCATACCCATATAAATTTCTTCGTTCGGGTCAATAAAGAAAACCCCTCTGTCTTGCAGTTTATCAATTGAATAAGGTGTTGCAGGGCCGTTACCCATCGATATCAACGAACCATTGATACGACCCGGAATTGCACCTTTAAACGGCTCATAGGCCTTGAAGCGGTGGTTCATAATGGCCTCACCGTAAGTAGCAGTAAGTACATTTGAACGTAAACCAATCAAACCACGAGACGGAATATTGAACTCAAGGTGTTGTAAGTCACCTTTGGGTTCCATAATTAATAATTCGCCTTTGCGTTGCGTTACCAGCTCAATTACTTTTCCGGCTGTTTCTTCCGGTACATCTACTACAAGGGTTTCAACAGGCTCAAGTCTTTCACCGTTTTCACCTTCTTTGTATAATACCTGTGGCTGGCCCACTTGTAGTTCGTAACCTTCACGACGCATGGTTTCAATCAGAACCGACAAGTGAAGGATACCGCGGCCATATACAATAAATTTATCTTCAGTATCGCCGGTTTCAACGCGAAGGGCAAGGTTTTTCTCTGTTTCTTTCATCAGACGGTCACGTAAGTGGCGCGATGTAACAAACTTACCTTCTTTACCAAAAAACGGCGAATTATTGATGGTAAACAACATGTTCATGGTTGGCTCATCAATAGCGATACGTGGCAGGGCTTCCGGATTTTCTGCATCGGCAACGGTATCACCAATTTCAAAATCTTCAATACCTGTTACAGCACAAATTTCACCCGAACTCACTTCTGCTACTTTTGCTTTACCAAGGCCCTCAAAAACGTGTAGTTCTTTAATACGCATCTTTTTGGCGCTTCCGTCTGCTTTGCAAAGCGCTACCTGCATACCTTCTTTCAGTACACCTCTGGCCACACGGCCTATGGCAATACGACCAACAAAAGATGAGTAATCAAGAGAGGTAATCTGCATCTGCGCTGTACCATCTACAACCGGTGACGCCGGAATATTGGCAACAATGGCATCAAGTAAAGGAATAATGTCAGTCGTTGGTTTTTTCCAGTCGGTACTCATCCAGCCTTGTTTAGACGACCCATACAAACACGGGAAATCAAGCTGGTCTTCGGTAGCCTCAAGGTTAAACATCAGGTCAAACACCTGTTCGTGTACCTCTTCAGGGCGACAGTTTTCTTTATCAACTTTATTTACTACCACAATTGGTTTCAAACCTAATTGCAGGGCTTTGCCTAATACAAAACGGGTTTGAGGCATCGGGCCTTCAAAAGCATCAACTAACAGAATAACACCGTCAGCCAGTTTCAAAACGCGCTCAACCTCTCCTCCGAAGTCGGCGTGGCCCGGGGTATCTATAATATTGATTTTTACATCGTTATAACGTACTGATACGTTTTTCGACACAATGGTGATTCCGCGCTCACGTTCAAGGTCATTGTTATCAAGAATCAAATCACCAAATTCCTGATTTTCTCTGAAGATTTTTGAAGCATGAATAATTTTGTCAACCAGGGTTGTTTTACCGTGGTCAACGTGGGCAATAATGGCAATGTTTCTAATATTTTGCATGAAGTCTAAAGTTATCGTAATGCGCCAATCTTTACCCCAACGCATCACGGATAAACGACTAACGAACTACACCTTTTTGAAATAAACTGCAAAATTAGAAAAATACAATGAGAAAACCTTGTTTTTGGTAGATTATCCTATCATTATTAAATTGTTAATAGGAATAGTGCAATAATATCTGGTTTTAAGGCAGGTGGTTTTTATGAAGTACTAAAACTAAACCAAAATTACGGGCTGGCTTGAAACTATTTCAGGCCTCAGGCAGTAAAAAACCGGGGCATATAAAAGTTTTTGGTAACGCTGAAAACCGGGCATTAAAAATCAAATCGTTAAAACTCTCTGAGAATAATGGGTTTCGATTCTACCGTATTTGAAACATTTCCTGCCCGGTCTTTAATCGTAATCTGATACTTAACGGTGTCTTTAGCCGGAACAGAATTATGAAAATATACAATTGAGTAGTTTAGCGTTCCTTCTATGGGGCGCTTTTTATCATCTAATTTAAGACGCGGAAAGAAGCCCGAATAAGGTACCGGTTGTGGAATCTCCTGAAATACGCCGTCCTTGCTTCTGAATATCTTTAGCAAATAATTAAAGTCCTGCTTATCTACAGCTACCTTTTTTTCTTCTTCGCTCAGGCCTAAATCTCCGTCGCCGTCTTCAAAATGTATGCTTATAATTACTGAATCTTTCTTTGAACCCGAGAAGCTGTCCAGGGTGGTTTCTTTACGTAAATCTCTAAACTCAATATATGGTATTAAATCGAACGATATGTCATTATAACAGCCAATTAGCAATGCTGTTACACTAAAAACAACCAATACTGAAACCTTTTTCATCTGTAATCTGTAATTTTAGAAGCAATTTAGTATAAAAATGAAAGTTTTAGGCTTAACCGTAACATTTTTTGTTGTTATGCCCTGAAACTACCAATAAATCTATTTCATGGGTATCCGAGACGAACTCAAATCGGCAGTTCTTCAGTTAAGTGACTATCCTCAGAATCAGCATACTTTTGATGAGCTGGCTCTTGAGATTTTCCGGTTTCAGGCTGTGGCCAATCCGGTATATAATCAATATCTGGGTTTTCTGAAAATTGACCCCAGACGAATCAATCGTTTGGAGAAAATTCCGTTTCTGCCTATTCAGTTCTTCAAGCATCATAAAATCATTTCTGGCAATGCCCCCGAACAAATAGTTTTTGAAAGCAGCGGCACAACTCAGCAGAATGTAAGCAGGCATTACGTAAGCGACCTGCCTTTTTATGAACACATCAGCCAGAAAATCTTTGAGCAGTTTTATGGGCCATTAACCGACTACCATATTCTTGCTTTGCTGCCCTCGTATCTTGAACGAAATAATTCGTCGTTGGTGTATATGGTGCAAAGTTTTATTTACCGCACATACTCGCGTGAATCAGGATTTTACCTTCATAACACCGCCGAGATGCTCGATAAGCTGCAGCAGCTTTCAGAAAACAACCAGACACACCGTAAGGTTTTGTTAATAGGTGTAACTTTTGCCCTGCTTGATTTGGTAGAAGAAGGCCACGATTTGTCTTTCATGGAAAATCTGAAAGACAGGCTCATTGTAATGGAAACCGGTGGTATGAAAGGACGAAGAAAAGAGTTATTGCGTGAGGAAGTACACGCCATTCTTACAAAAGCTTTGCCGGTTAAACAGATTCACTCTGAATACGGTATGACTGAACTGCTTTCGCAGGGATATTCTATGGGTGAAGGTGTATTTCAGCTACCGGCCTCAATGAAAGTGCTGTTGCGGGAAATCAACGACCCTTTCAAAATTATCTCGACACAGTTTCATACGGGTTTATCGAAAGAAGCAGTTGTTCGTGGAGGCATTAATGTAGTAGACCTGGCCAATGTTGATTCTTGTTGCTTCATTGAAACCCAGGATTTAGGGGCTTATCAGCCAGCAAACCAGCAGTTCAGTGTTATTGGCCGGTTCGATAACTCCGATATCAGAGGCTGCAATCTGCTTGTGGTTTAAGATAAATACCGGTTAAGTGTTCTCAGCACGGGCGGCAGATAAATTGCCCCGAAAATATTGACATGTACCATAAGGGCATACAAATTATAAATGCCGGCGCGGTCTTCAAAGCGGGGCTGTAATGGGAAACTCTCATGATAAGCCTCGTAGAAACGGTTATCGAAACCATCAAAAAGACGGGTAAAGGCCAGTTCTACTTCGCGGTTGCCATAATATACGGCAGGGTCTATCAGGCAGGGTTCACCAATGTTGTCGGTAATAACATTGCCTGCCCACAAGTCTCCATGTAATAAAGAGGGTCTTTCATCCGGAAGCAGCGAAGGAAGTAACTCGTAGAACTTCTGAAACTTGTCATATACTTCTTTATCTATCAGCTCATTATAATAAGCCAAACCAGCCTGCACATTCAGCCTTTTCTCAATAAAAAAAGGTATCCAGTTAATGTTTGGTTCATTATTTTGTTCCAACGAGCCAATGTAATTATTAAAGCCCAGCCCGAAACAATCGCTGGTGTTTCTATGCAAGGCGGCCAGTTTATGCCCAAGGGTTTCCCAATAAAACTTATTCTGTTTATTGGCCTCTATATGTTCCAGAATCAGGTAATCGTGTCCGTCTCGCCTTCCCCAGTTTATTACTTCGGGTATTCTAATCACCTTCGTTTCGCGCAGCAGGTCAAGTCCGCGTGCCTCGGCCGCAAACATCTGGTCGTAGTTAAGGGTATTATATTTAACAAAATACTTGCCTTCACTGGTAAGTATCTGGACCGTAGCATTGATGCTTCCACCCTGTAACAGACGATACTCATTCACCTGCACATCGCGCCCCAGTGTTTCAAAAAGTATTCCCTCAAAAAATTGAAATTGGTCTTCAGCCGTTTGCATGGTTTGGTTCCTCACTTAAATATTCCTAAAGCCTTCCATGTTGCAATAAATGAAAGTTTAATCCGAATGGCAAAATAAAAACTTTCTCGCTAAATTTTACGAACTTTGCCAGCCAGACTGGCTTCAGGATGTTATTTGATTTGTAATAACCTCATTTGCCCTCATATAACCCTTGTAACCGGTTTCGTTAACAGCAACAATTATAACAGCTTTGTATTAAGGATACTAATAACGCCGGTGTAATACGTTTTATTCTAAGAAAAAAGCATTCACGACACTACATGAAAAGAAGTCTCGCTATTTTGGGCTCAACAGGGTCAATTGGTACACAAGCATTGGAAGTGGTTGCCGCCAACCCCGATATTTTTGAAATAGAAGTACTCACAGCCCAGAACAATGCCGATTTGCTGATTGAGCAGGCTGCCAGGTTCAGGCCAAATGTAGTGGTAATTTCAAATGAAGCGCTATATGATCAAGTTTTTGCAGCACTTGACCCCCTTCAGATAAAAGTCTATGCCGGAGAGAAGTCGCTGGCATCGGTAGTACAGATGGAATCGGTTCAAATGGTGCTGACTGCTCTGGTTGGTTATGCAGGGCTGATACCCACCCTGGCAGCTATTAAAGCCGGTAAACATATAGCTTTGGCTAATAAGGAAACAATGGTAGTAGCTGGCGAACTGGTAACAGATTTGGCACAAAAAAATAAAGTTGATATTCTACCGGTTGACTCTGAACATTCGGCGATTTTTCAATGCCTGGTCGGAGAATTTCATAATCCTATTGAAAAAATCATTCTAACGGCTTCAGGCGGGCCGTTTCTTGGTAAAGAGCGCGAATTTCTGAAAACTGTTACCAAGCAGCAAGCCTTGAAGCACCCTAACTGGAGCATGGGCGCGAAGATTACCATTGATTCGGCATCGTTGATGAACAAGGGGCTGGAAGTGATTGAAGCCAAATGGTTGTTTGACCTGACCCCCGAGCAGATTGATGTGGTTGTGCATCCGCAAAGTATTATTCATTCTATGGTGCAGTTTGAAGACGGCAGCATTAAGGCGCAGATGGGCTTGCCAGATATGCGCGTGCCTATACAATTTGCTTTGTCTTATCCTGTCCGTTTAAAATCAGACTTCCCTAGGTTCGATTTCACAAAGTATCCCTCACTTACCTTTCAACAGCCAGACACACAGACATTCCGTAATCTGGGCTTTGCCTTTGAGGCACTCAGAAGAGGGGGCAATATGGCCTGTATTGTCAATGCCGCTAATGAAATAGCCGTAGCATCTTTCCTGAAAGATGAGATTGGTTTTCTTGAGATGTCTGACCTCATTGAGGCTTGTATGCACAAGGTTAGCTTTGTTAAAACCCCAACCCTGGAAGACTACATCCGTACTGATGAAGAAACCCGCCGCATAGCTTTAGAATATTGATTGAAATAAACAGCCCGTACCAGAAGTTTTATTAAACCGCAATAAGCCTGTGCAGTAAGGGCTTGTTGTACCCACTAAATACCCCTGCAGATACAGTTTTGTAGTTAAACTACAAAAAACTAAGTATCTTTGTAGCAAATTATAATGATATGAAACATCCATTTTATGTTCTCTATGAAGACAATCACCTTATTATTGTTAATAAGGCGCCAGGGATTTTAGTGCAGGGAGATGCCACAGGAGACAAAACATTAGCAGACTACGTAAAAGATTATATTAAGAAGAAATATAACAAACCCGGTGACGTTTTTCTGGGTACGGTTCACCGGCTTGACCGCCCCGTGAGTGGTATTGTGGTTTTTGCACGTACCTCAAAGGCACTTGAGCGCATGAATGAACTTTTTAGGCGCCGCGATGTTCAGAAAATCTATTGGGCTGTAGTAGGCAAAAGACCAGAGAAAAAAAGCGGCAAGCTGACCCACTGGCTGGTAAAAAATGAAGAGAAAAACGTTGTTACGGCTTATGATACAGAAGTGAATGGTTCGCAGAAAGCAGAATTGAACTACCGCTATCTGGGAGAAATCAATCACTTTCATTTGTTAGAGATAAACCCTATAACGGGGCGCCCGCATCAGATAAGAGTTCAGCTGGCAACTATGGGCTGCCCGATAAGAGGAGACATAAAGTATGGTTTCCCCAGAACCAACCCCGAGGGTAATATTAATTTGCATGCCCGCCGTTTATACTTTGTGCATCCGGTTAAAAAAGAACCAATTCTTTGTATTGCACCACTACCAGAGAACCCCTTCTGGGAAGAGTTTCTTGAACTGGACCCTGAAGATATCAAAACCGAGAATCTTGACTTTTTGTATTAACAAAACTCAGGATATACCCCGGATTGGTCTAAGGCATTACTTTCTTTAGCTTGCATCAATCAACCCCTTAATAGAATAAAAATGAATCGCAGAAATTTTATTTCCAAAAGCGCTATGGTTGCCGGAGCGTCTGCACTGCCATTGGGTGCTTCTTTGGCAGCTGAGGCGCCGCAAAACAACCTGGTAGCGGCCAATCAATTCAAGCTCTTATATGCACCACATTTTGGTATGTTTGAGAATCTGGCTGGAAAAGACCTGATTGACCAGCTGAAGTTTATGGCCGACAACGGCTTTATGGCGCTGGAAGACAACGGAATGCTGGGGCGCCCCGTAGATGTACAAAAGAAGATTGGGGAAACGCTTGCAAAGCTGAATATGAAAATGGGGGTATTTGTGATTGACGGCGGCGATAACTGGAAAATATCTCTTACCACCGGAAAGAAAGAGTTTCTTGAAAATTTCCTTAAAACCTGCCGTGCCTCTGTGGAGGTAGCTAAGCGTGTTAACGCCAAATGGGCCACAGTAGTACCTGGATTTTTTGAAAGAAGATTACCCCTGGGCATACAAACCGCAAACGTAATTGATGCTTTACGACGCGCATGCGACATCCTGGAGCCACATGGCTTAACTATGGTGCTTGAGCCCCTTAGTGATACGCCGGAGCTGTTTCTGCGCCATTCAGACCAGACCTACATGATTTGTAAAGCAGTTAACAGCCCGTCGTGCAAGATTCTGTTTGATATGTGGCACATGCAACGCAACGAAGGCCGCCTGACACAAAATATGGACTGGTGCTGGAGCGAAATCGGGTATTTTCAGATAGGGGATGAGCCCGGCCGTAATGAGCCAACCACAGGTGAGGTAAACTACAAGAGCCTGTTCAAACATATTTATGATAAATCAAAAGCCAATAATCAGGAGTTTATTTTGGGTATGGAACACGGAAATGCCTATAAAGGGGCAGAAGGAGAGAGGAAGTTAATAGAGGCCTACCGTTGGAGCGATAATTTTTAAAATGTTCCTTCTTTGGCGTGCCATAAAAAAGGTATCAGGCTTCAACCCGATACCTTTTTCCTGTTTTCCTCGCTGGGTCACCCAAAATTGATATGAAACAAATTAAGTAACTTTTCCTGTTCAGGTTTAGAGATATAAATTCTGCTATGAATCGTTTGCGAGAGTTGCGTTTTGAATGATA
>NZ_JANUSD010000018.1:0-98571 GCF_024793945.1 Emticicia fluvialis | reverse complement strand
CAAGATTTACTTTAAGGGGTCTTCAGAAGGTAGGTATTGAGTTTGGCCTGATGGCTATCGGGCATAATCTGAGAAAGTGGGCAGCAAAACGCCTGTCTGAACAAGAAAATCAACAAAATTCAGCATCTACCGCTCAAAATAGGACTATTGCTATACTTTTTGAATCTTACCAGGTAAAATATCGCTACGCCGCTTAGTAAAACCCGAATCATTCCTATCTAAACTAAAAAAAGAAGCTGCCCCTTTTTGGACAGCCTCTTTTATTGTTTTATAACGTATGATTGTTTCTAATTCAGATACCTGGTCTCCCGAGGCCTGAAGAACGGAATATCATTCCGTTCAACGTTAAACCGCCTTAGTTTTACCCGGCATCGGAATCGGATACCAACCATCTTTGTCTGGCAAAACTTTGGGTAGCGTATCCCAGGTATATTTATCAGGCATCAGGTTAATTTCAGAGTTAAGGGCTTCTTCCCATTTCACACGTTTACCTGAATAACTGGCCATGCGACCCATAATGGCTGTCATTGTACTTTTTGCACCGTTTTCAGCGTCATTCAAAGGCTTGTTGTTCACAATGGCATCAAATAACACATCGTGTTCTACCTGATACGGGTTTTTATCGCCATCGCCTTTGTGTCTCCAGATACTGTTACCTTTCAGGTCATAAATTCTACCCTCAGTAGCACGGCCTTTAGTACCAATCAGGTGCTCTGAAACGTCAGAAACCGTACCCGGCTGGTGGCGGCAATAGCTGTTCAGAATCATGCCGTCGGCATATTTAAACTCTATTGCGTGGTGGTCATATATTTCACCGAATTTTTTATCGGTTCTTACCTGGCGTCCGCCCATACCTAATGCTTCGGTAGGGTACCCACCTTTAAACCAGTTGATAACGTCAATGTTATGGATGTGCTGCTCATTGATGTGGTCGCCGCAAAGCCATACAAAATAGTACCAGTTACGCATCTGGTATTCCATCTCTGTCTGGCCGGGTTGGCGCTCATTTACCCACACACCATCGTTATTCCAGTAACAACGGGCAGAAACAATATCACCTATGGCACCTTCAGTGATAACTTTGTTGTAAGTCTCAAGATATGATTTCTGATAGTGACGTTGCAAACCAACCACTACTTTCAGGTTCTTCTTTTTCGACTCTTCGGCCGCTGCCAACACACGGCGGATACCAGGGGCATCAGTTGCCACAGGTTTTTCCATAAAAACGTGCTTGCCCTGGCGCACCGCCTCTTCAAAATGAATAGGACGGAAACCCGGAGGGGTTGTCAACAATACTACGTCTGCCAATGCAATGGCTTGTTTGTAACCATCAAAACCTGTAAACTTACGGTCTTCAGGTACATCAATCTTACTTTTTACACCTTTTCCGGGTTCTTTTTCGGTTGTAAGGTTTTTATAGCATGAGTCTATTCTATCACGGAAGGCATCGGCCATTGCTACCAGTTTCACATTTTGCTTTACAGAGAGTGCCTGCATGGCCGCACCTGTTCCACGTCCGCCACAACCAATCAAAGCAATTTTGATGGTATCATCAACAGAAGAGTTGGCTGCTGACTCAAATGGAAGACTGGTAACAGACAATCCACCTGCTACTACAGCAGACGCCTTTACAAAATCCCGGCGAGAAAAGTTTGTGTTCATTTGTTTGAGAGGTTATACGAGTTGATATTTTTCAGAAAACAAATTTATCTTATTTCCTGAAATTTTCATGTTTTTTTTTGGAAAATGTCAAGCCGCTTATTCTTAATTACTTGAAAATCAATTTAATTATCGATAATTTTGATTATAACTTACAACAGCATAGGTCATTATAAATGAAGCATTTCAGAATAATGAAACCTTTATTTACTAACGGTTTAACCAATGACCGGCAAAAATATAGAACAAAACCGCCGGATTCCGGAATACAAGCGTGGGAAAGCATGGCATGACCATCAATAAAAAACTAATTGCTGAATACCCGGCAGCCGGGCAATATACCTGAACATGCTGAAGATGATTCGTGAATTTCTGATAAGAAATAAACAAACTGTAATGTATGGCGTAAGCCTGGCCATACTACTGTTTTTGCTGAAATGGCTAGAGCTGCGGTTCATACTTTTTAGTCACTCAATGGAAATTTACATTGGGTCCATTGCCCTTTTATTTACCGGCCTGGGCATTTGGCTGGCATTAAAACTGATGTCTCCTAAAGTAGAAGTTAAGATTGTAGAGCAATTGATTGAAAAGCGGGTAACAAAACAAAACAACGATGAATTTGAGTTGAATGAAGCATTGCTACTTGATTTAGGCTTGAGTAAAAGGGAACTGGAAGTATTGGAATTGATGGCCAGCGGGCTAAGCAATCAGGAAATTGCCGGCAAACTGTTCGTTTCGCTCAATACGGTAAAAACGCATACATCAAACGTGTTTGAAAAACTGGATGTAAAAAGGCGCACCCAAGCCATAGAAAAAGCAAGGCGACTGAGCCTTATTGCCTGATTATGCTCATACTTTGGTATGAAAAATCAGGTCTCGAGTCAAAATCACCCAAAAGTATGAGCCCCAATTGATTTTTTGATGCCAGTTTTACGACCTAAATAAAACAAAATACTATGAAAAGAATTGTACTTGTAAGTGGACTCATAGCAGGGCTAATTGTGTCTACATTTATGGTTTGCTCAACGGCATATTGCTATGCCACCCAACAGTTTGAGGGCAGTATCTGGGTGGGGTATGCCTCTATGTTATTGGCTTTCTCGCTGGTTTTTGTGGGCATAAAAAACTACCGCGACAAACACAAAAACGGTGTTATCAGTTTTGGGCAGGCCTTTAAAGTGGGTTTGCTGATTAGCCTGGTTGCTTCTACGGTTTACGTGGTAGTCTGGACGATTGACTACTATGTATTTGTACCTGACTTTATGGAGGTTTATTCTACCCGCATGATAGAAAAGGCAAAGGCCAGCGGAGAAACAGCAGCTAATATACAGGAAGAAATAGCCATGATACAGCAATCGGCAGGCATTTATAAATCGCCCCTGGGGGTTATTGCTTTTACTTATTTTGAGATACTACCTGTGGGCTTGTTGGTAACACTCATTAGCGCATTGATACTAAAAAGAAAACAAGCAGTGGCAGGGTGATAATTGAGTGATTGAGCGGGCGGCGTTCAGCTGAATGAGTGATTGAGTGATTGAGTGATTGAGTGATTGAGTGATAAATTTAACTTAATCAGTTGATTTCATACCTGTTTAGTATAAAAAAATGGTGAATGCCGATAATTTTTATCAAGGCATTCACCATTTAATTTTATAGCAATTCGTATGTGCTAACTCGCCATCTGTTCATTCGCAATTCAGCCAATCACTCATTCAGCGGAACGCCCGCTCATTCATTAATTCAGCGTAACACCGCCCGCTCATTCACTAATTCACTAATTCACTAATTCACTAAATGCCCCATTCCCAAATCAAGGTATATCCTTAGGAGGGCGGGCAAAGTATGCTTCTATTTCTTCTTTAGATGGCTGTTTTACGGGTCTTACTACCCTGAAACCCAGAAAAGGTGCATCGGTCAACCACCAGTCAGACTTAGGAATCTGAGGGTCACGTTGTTTCAGTTCAGGAGTTGACGTTTTGCGAGCAGCGCTACGGAGTTTGTCGGCGTCGTCGTCCCAGTGTCCGCCACGAATCACGTGCGGATAATGCTTCGTTGGTTTTACATAAGGGTTATTAGCAGCCTCAGGTTTACCGTAGAAGTCTGCCACATACAAGTCAGATGTCCACTCGGCCACGTTGCCATACATATCATACAAGCCCCAGGCATTTGGTTTTTTCTGACCAGATTTTTTATAAGCGCCATCTGAGTTATCAAAAAACCAGCCATAGTCTTTCAGCTGCGAGGCGTCATCACCAAAATAATAAGCAGTCTTGCTACCGGCACGGGCGGCGTACTCCCACTCTGCTTCTGTCGGAAGGCGATAAAAATGCCCGGTTTTGGCGTATAGCCATTTACAGAAAGCTCTGGCAGCAAACTGTGTAACATTACAAACCGGAAAACCACTTTCTTTTCCTTGACCGAACGACATCTCTACATAAGGTTGTGTCGGGCGGGCAACTACCCCTACTCTGCTTTGCACTTCGGGTGTGTTTTTAGTATCGGCCACCTCCAGTTCTTTGTTAAAGAAGGTTTCGTACATTTCCCAACTGGTTTCAAATTTAGCCATCCAGAAGGCATCAATCATTACAGTGTGTTGGGGGCCTTCATCTGGTTTGCGGTCTTTTTCGGTAGCAGGGCTGCCCATTGTAAATTCGCCTGCCGGAACGGGTACCATGTCGAGCCCATGAGAAAGCCCCGGAATATGCTCAGTGTAAGGTTTGAAATCATCACTGCGGAAACCGGAAAAAGCCAGTAAAGTTGCGCTGAGAATTATGGATATTTTTTTCACTTAGGTTGAATTTTTAATTTCACAAATATACTTACAGCATCTGTTCTATTGCAAAAATCACGATTTCAGAATACTTATTCTTTATAAAATACACGTTTTACGCGTTCGCTCACACCAGTAAGAATCTCATAGGGTATCGTTCCTATTGAGGCCGCCAGCTCATGTATCGGCAGGTCTTTACCAAATATTATCACCTCGTCTCCCTCTTCACAACTGGCTTCTGTTACGTCTACCATGGTCATGTCCATACAAACATTACCAATTACGGGGCATCGTGTTCCATTAACCAGTACATAGCCTACACCCTTACTGAAACCGCGGTCGAACCCATCGGCATAGCCAATGGCAATAGTAGCAATGCGGGAGTCTTTATCAAGTACACCTTTACGGCTATAACCAATGGTTTCTCCTTTTTTTAGGTGTTTAATCTGCGATATAATGGTTTTAAGTGTTCCAACGGTCTGCAAAGATTTCTGCTCGGTTCCGGTAGCTTCTACACCGTAAAGACCTATACCCAGGCGTACCATATCAAAACGGGCCTCCGGAAAACGGATAATACCCGCCGAATTGCAGATGTGTCGTAATGGTGGTGTTTCACCCGCAGGCAGGGTCTGTATTATTTTATCAGACATCCGTTGAAAGCGGTCTATCTGAGACTTTGAAAAATCATTATGTTCGGCTTCGTCGGCCCCCACCAGATGGCTGAATATAGATGCAATCTTAACAGAAGGATTCGATTTGAGCTGCTCAATCAGGGTATCGATATCCTGTTCCTCAAACCCAAGCCGATGCATTCCGGTGTCTAGTTTAATATGAATTCTGAATGTGGTATCAGGATATGAACGGGCAAAGTCAATAAACCGTCGGAAGATTGAAAAACTGTAAATCTCAGGCTCCAGATTATATTCTTTTAACTTACTGAAAGTTTCGGGCTGAGAATTAAGCACCATAACCGGCAGCTTAATGCCATTCTGCCGCAAAACCACTCCCTCGTCAGGATACGCCACCCCCAGGTAATCTACCCGGTGGTATTCAAGCAGGCTGGCTACTTCGGCGCTACCGCTGCCATAGGCATAGGCTTTTACCATTACCATTATTCTGGTGTTGTTTCCGGCTTTGCTTCGGTAAAAATTAAGATTATTGGTAAGGGCATCCAGATTAATTTCAAATACTGTACCATGCACTTTTTGTATGAGCCTGTCAACGATTTTCTCAAATGCAAACTTTCTGGCACCTTTTATCAGAATCAGGCTGTCTTGCAGTTGGTTAATCGGGTATTGTTTCAGAAACGCTTCGGTTGACGGGTAGAAAACCCCATCATCAAAAAAATGCTGGTTTCTTGAAATGTCTTCTCCTATACCCACCAGGTGGTCAATGCCTTTGCCTTTTACCAAATCGGCAATACTCTTATACAACTCGGTTTCTTTAAGGCCAGACTGCAGTAAATCGCTGATTATTAACACCTTGTTTCTTTTGGTGTGGTGCTGGCTCATAAAATTGAGCGCCATGTTCAGGCCTGCGTAGTCGTTATTATAAGTATCGTCTATCAGGTAGCAGTCATTAATGCCCTGTTTCAGTTCCAGACGCATGGCTACCGGCTTCAGATTCATCAGGGCGTCGGCCATCACGCCTGAATCCTGCCCTTTGGGGGTCAGCAGCAGGCGCGCAAAAACACAATGAGTAGCATTTTCTATAGAGGCATCATCAGTAAACGGAATCCTGAATTCATATTCTTCGGCGTTCCAGTTGATACACAGTGTTGTATAATGTGAGGCTTTGCTGTAAGTAACATTTATGGGGTTCTCCTGGCTCTTAGACCAGCCAATCAGCTGTATACCCGGATTAACCGCTTTCAGCAATAGTTTTATTTCTTCATCTATTTCTTCGTAGTCTTTACAATAGATAAGCGTTTGGCTCTTTTTAAACAAACGCAGCTTTTCGGTAACTTTTTGCTTGCGGCTTCTGAATCCCTCATCGTGTGCCGAGCCAATATTGGTAAAAATGCCAATGGTTGGGCTAATGATTGGCTCAAGGTTTTCCATTTCTCCTGATTTAGAAATCCCTGCTTCAAAAATCCCCAGTGTGTGGCTTTCATTCATTTGCCAGACAGATAAACCAACGCCTATCTGCGAATTATAGCTTCGCGGACTTTTGATGATGGCGTAATCGCGGGCCAGCAGGTTACTCAGCCATTCTTTTACAATGGTTTTGCCATTACTGCCCGTAATGCCAATAACCGGAATGCTGAATTTCTTTCGGTGCGCTGCAGCAAGGTTTTGCAAAGCTTTTATGCCGTTTTCAACCATCCAGAATTTCCCGTCCGGAAAGCGGACAAGTAAATCAGCAGGCGCTGCTTTTTTTTCAACTACAAACTCCCGGACACCCTTCCGGTACAGTTCTTCAATAAAAGCGTGGCCGTCATGCCTTTCTCCTTTAATAGCAAAAAAAATACTTTGCTGTGGTTGAGAAACAAAACGGCTATCGGTAAGCAAAACAGTAGCCCCTGTCAATATGGGTTCAGAAAAGAAGTTCACGGGTATAAACAAAAAAAAGAATGCTGAAGAAAAACAGATACTCTATAAAGACGGCACCAGTTCAAGATTAACGGTACTGTTAGAGGATATTAACTGATTATTGGTGGCTTGCAGTATCAGTTTGGTATTGGCAAGCTGTATTACTTTAAAATCGCCACCGAAACCGGTAATCTGAATCTCCATTATCGTATTATTGCTTTTAAGATACCATGTGCCTGCATTTTTTATTTGCTTTGACACTCTGTCGCGTCCGCGGGTTACGTTGTCTTCCCGGAACTCAAATTCAAGATCAAATATGGCCTGAGCCTGAGAATTCAGCTCGTTGTTTCCCAAGGTTTTTCCGTTTACGTCGGTGTAACGGTCAAGTTTCCAGTAATTGGCCGACAGTATCTTTACCGAAGCAGTGGCAGGATTATTGCCGTCGCTTTTGCAGGCTGCCGCAAAAACTGACAACATTAGTATAAAAAGTAGTTTTTTCATGTGAGTTTACCGTGAGGAAAATAAATTATGGCTGCAAAATTAGTATTTCAGCCTAGAGTAAACGTAGAACGGCGTGTTTTTATTCAAGGTTATACGGTAAAAAATCATTTACCTTGGCCCCGTACTTATGTAGCTCTCTTACAATGGTAGAACTGATAGGTGCCAGTTCTGGCGATGTAATGAGAAATACGGTTTCCAAATCATCTATCAGATGGCGGTTTACCTGCGATATCGTGTTTTCGTATTCAAAATCGGTAGTGTTTCTAAGCCCCCTCAAAAGAAAATTAGCCCCCAGGTTACGGGCTACATTGGCGGTCAGGTCATCATAAGTAATTATTCTTACTCCGTCGGTTCCTTTAAATGCCTCTCTGATTTTCTGCACCATCAGTTCTAAAGGGAAATAGCGATTTTTCTGGGTATTGGTGCCTATACCTATTATTACCTCATCAAACAGTTTAAGCCCTCTTAAAACAATATCAGCATGGCCTTTGGTGAAGGGGTCAAATGAACCGGGGAATAACGCTATTTTTTTCATGTAAAACCAGGGTTAATTAGAATGGGTGAGAAAGCCAGCCAGAATTACTGTTTGCCTTTTTAAGCAATAAAATTAAACCTCAAAAATTTAAGGAAAGGCAAAGTTGACTGAATATTTTAAAACTTTTAATATTTCAGCCGTAAATCTGCAAAACTAAAGGCTTTTCTCATGCCTAATATTCACCTTTTTATATCTTTCTGCGCTTACATTTTCTCAACTCTCACAACAATAGACCTGCTGAAATCGGGCAAGATTGTTGCATTGTTTTTTATTTCTCCTTTGGTCCATTGTTGTTTCCAGGGGTCATAAAACTCTACTCTTACCACTCCGGATTCAAGTTTAAACTTCTGGCTTTTAACTACCCGCGGAGCCTTACCATTTACAAGCTCGGTCTGCCAGTTGTTTTCGCCATCTCTTATCCATACCAGGTCTTTGCCGGTACCCAGTAAACTGTAAATCTTAAGTTGGTTTTCGCCATTGCTAAAGTAGGGTTTGGCATTTTCTTTTACAGGGTCAAATCCTTTAATGGCTTGGCTAAAACGGCCCAGATGATACCACAAGTTATTCTTGTCAACATAAAAATCCCAGTACCAGCTTTGCCCCGGAGCTGCCGAGCCAGAAAAGAATGGAGCAAAAAGTAAATCGTGAAACAAAATACCGTTTACGTCTTTATCAAACAATTTAGATGGCCCCGAATGGTTAGGCTCAACGGCGCTTGTTTCTGCCAGAACAATTGGTTTATCAAGATTAAACGACCTTAAATCGTTAATGGCATCTGCAGCCAATTCATCCATTGGCCCTCTGCAAACCGCCAGTTCGGCCCCCATGTCAAGGTACCGATGCACCTGAGCAATTGAATTATCAGGAATGGCCGAAAATGTTTTATAAATAGACCTTGCCCAAGAGGTACTCATGCTACCCATGCTCTGCATAACCAGATGGTTAGGTGCCAGTTTTTTAACACCCGGAAAAATCTCTTTCATCCAGGCCTCCACAGCTGGCGTAGGCACTCTGGTATGCTCCATTTCGTTCCACAGTTCCCAACCAAATATTATGGGTTTGTTGGCATACCGGTTTAGCCAGAATGCCGCCCGGTTGAGATACACGGCTCTGCCTTCTTTGCTATTAATGTAGTCGGGCATATCTTTAAATTTGCCACCGTTTTTAACAGCATAAAATGGTTTGTCGAAAGCAAGCGAGTAAACAAAGGGCGCCGGATACCCGGTTAAATCTCTGAAATGCTCAAAGCAAAGTTTTAATCTTATCTGGTATTTTTCGGCCAATGCTACAAGTTTATCAACCCGCTGGGCAATAACCGAATCGTAAACACCTATTTTTTTATTTTCAATTTCAAAAGCAGGCGCGCTAAGCCAGATTCTGGCAAAATTACCACCATACTTTGCTGTTTCCTGAAAATAGTGTTCGTATTTCTGCAAGATAACTTCTTCTTTGTCTTCCTGCCTGATAAATGAAGTATTGATACCGATAGGTATAAAGGTATCGCCATTGGTAAGCTGTAGGTATGCCTTGTTCTGAGGGCTTATACGTACATAACTTTCTGCTGCGGGTTTTACAACAGTGGTGTCTACGGGCGGTTTGGTTGTGACTACTTCTGGAGCACAACTCATCACAGACATAGAAAAGAATAATAAAACGGACGTAATCATGCGTTTGCGACTTCTGTTCTTCATTTAATAATAGGGCGTAAAGTACTATAAATAATAGTCAGATTGTAATTAAAAAACGATTTAAACGGTCAAAAGCATGGCTACATATTTATTATTCCAACTCCAGCCTGAACACCCATACCGCTTTCGGTACTGAATGCTTGAATAGGAAATTTGAAATAACAGATTGGTGGATTATTTGCCGATAAAACAAATAAACAAAGGAGAAGCCTCTACAACTCAGGGTACCTGATTTACCCGGTTATAAAAACTATCCAGATGTTAATCTGGTGTTTATCAATCATATGAGAGTACACCCAATTTAACTTAGCGATTGTTGTGAATTAAATCAAAATCTTTTTTGAAGTGTTTTAAATAATTCGATTCGAAATTAACACACAGGCAGGTAATATAAAAATAATGCAGTAAATATCAACAAAAATTTAATCTGTCAGGGATTAACAAAACTAAAGCTTTGGTCAGTAGAGATAATAAGAACAAAAGAGGGTGTAATACCGGTGCTCGGGCATTTCTTCAAAATACTGGCTGAATTTTATTCTGGACGGGTTGGCAGCAAATTCAATATTTTTGAAAGTTTTGTTCAGAAGCACAAACCCCTCTGAAAAAGTGGTTATCTCGCCATAAAATCTAACGGGTACGTCGGCATCCAGTGTAAGCTCGTTCATAATAAACATAACGTAATAAACCATGTCCTGGGCAGTACGGTATTGAAGCCTGTTGCAGAAATGCAGTCGGGCATCCTGAAAATAAACCACCGATACGTAGTTTTCTTCAAAATACAAATGCAACCCTGTGTTGGTTTTATCTTTGATGCTCCCCTCTATCAGCGTACTCAGCAAAGGTTGTGGCGTTATTTTCTTGGCCGGATACATTTCTTTCAGCCAGTTAACCAACTCTTTTTCTACACTGAAAACATTAACAATACCCGAGTGGCCATGTTTAAATTCAAAAGCCTGCTCGAGTTCTGACAGATTTTTACCGGCAGCAAAATTAAGATATTTGGCCATGTCGTCTGGCTGATAAAGCTCATCCGGTATCAGGGTAAAGTGGTTAGTGCTCACGGTAAGCCTGATGCTCTTCCAGTAATTGGCTGATAAAAACGGGTGGTTCTTGTAGATCTGCTTTACGGTAGCCAAAAGCTGGCTGTGCTTAAATAAAGAAAAAACGTGGTAGTCTTCCAGCCACATAACCACCTCATGAATAGTATTATAAACTGCAAAACGAAAACGGTCATGCCCCGCCTCAATCAGCAAATGGCAGTCTGCTATCTGACTCACATCAAAGCGGTCGTCCTTAACCTCAAAGCTAGGCGAAATATTAGTTACAGTGGCCTCCAAATTATCTACCCTATTTTTATTATTCAAAACGGAATATCGCAATATTTTACCAGATAGGCAAAAACATCAGACATCCTGGTTATTTATCTTCCTGTAAAGCTCCTCTGAAACATATTCTCTGTTTTTAACAGGCACCCACTTTACCTCTTTTATTACTTGTATGTGGTGGTCAGCCTCGGGGTCATGCCCTGTTTTTAAAGCTCCAGATACAACCTTTACTTCAAAATACAACTCAACACCATGCAAAGGGTAGTGAATAAACTCCGACACAAACAAAAATCGGCCTACACTTATTTCCAGTCCGGTTTCTTCCAAAAACTCACGCGCCAAAGCAATTGGCAGTTGCTCGCCTTCCTCAACCCCTCCACCGGGGGGCAGCCAAACGTCATTGTCGTTCACAATGCCTTTATGGCACACCAGCAATATCTGCTCATTTTCTATACATACCCCACAAACCCTGACACGAATCTGATGCCCGTAAAATTTTAAGGCTGCTTCCTGCGTTTTAATTGGCATTAGTAATTAGAAAGATTCTGCAAAGATATAGATTACTATCTTAGCGGACTTCAGAAAATATGAATGTTTTTTGAGGTATTTTCTAATAGATTCATAGCTACCTTTTTATGCACGACATATATCTGCTTACTTTGCATAAAATAATGTGCTTCCGTAGATGAACCTTGCCCCAGATATTAAACCTTCAGAAAGGTTATTTAAAAAATTTCCTTTTACGCCAACACCCGGACAAGCCCGCTTGTTTGAGTTGATGGATGAGTTTATTCTGAGTGAGGATAAATACAGAGATGTATTTTTACTGAAAGGCTACGCCGGTACCGGTAAAACTACCTTTATTAACACACTTTTAAAAGTGTTGAAAGAGTTTGGCTATAAATCGGTACTGATGGCACCTACCGGCCGTGCCGCTAAAGTAATGGCAGGCTATGCTAAAAAAAGCGCTTTTACGATACACAAGAAAATATACCGGATGGTAGAGAACACCTATACTGGTGCACTGGTATTTGAGCGGGTAAAAAACAATAATGAAGGCACCGTTTATATTGTAGATGAGGCCTCTATGATATCAGACGAGCGCGATTTTGGCACTAAAAGCCTGCTGCACGACCTGCTGGACTTTGTTTTTGAACAGGAAACCAACAAATTAATACTGATTGGTGATGAAGCCCAGCTGCCCCCCGTGAAAATGAACGTAAGCCCTGCCCTGAATGCCGACCACCTGAGGAACCACTACCACACAGAACTGACCGAACATTGCCTGACAGAAGTAATGCGGCAGGAGCAGCAGTCGGGCATATTGGCCAATGCGACGGCACTAAGAGATTTGCTTGATACTGAAAACCCGGCGATCAGATTAATGACCAGCAGGTTTAAAGATATATACAAAATGGGTAGCGACCGCCTGGAAGACGGCCTGCGATATGCCTATGGGAAGTATGGCCGAGAAAATACGACTATTATTACGAGGTCTAACAAAACAGCGGTGCAGTATAACCGATACATCAGAAACGCCATTAACTATGCCGATAGTGAAATTGAAAGCGGTGATATGCTGATGGTTGTACGCAATAATTATTCGGTTCTGAATGAAGATTCTAAAGCTGGTTTTATTGCCAACGGCGACTTTGTGGAAATAGTAAAGCTGCGTAAAGAGGAAGAAATACACGGTTTCAGGTTTATAAACGCTTCTCTAAGGTTGGTTGATTACCCCGATGAGCCCGAGTTTGATGCCAAACTGATACTGAACACGCTTTATTCAAACGCCCCTACCTTAACGCAGGAAGAAAACAAGGCCTTGTATGAAAGCGTGATGAAAGACTATTTCTGGGCGAAGTCGAAAAAAGAGCGACAGGAATTATTAAAAGCAGACCCTTACCTGAACGCCTTGCAGGTAAAATTTGCCTATGCCCTTACCTGTCATAAGTCGCAGGGTGGGCAATGGGATGCCGTTTTTATAGACCAGGGATACCTGCCCCCTGACACCGAGATTGACAATGACTATATCCGGTGGCTTTATACGGCAGTTACCCGCGGCGTAAAAGAGGTTTTTCTAATCAATTTCAATAAAGATTTTTTTGAGTAATCGTTCCAGGCTATGTCTAAGCATCATAAAAAACTCAACACTTATATTAACAAAAAAGCTTTTACTTCGCCCGGCACATTGGTTTACGTGGGCAAAGAAGTAGCCGAAAGCACCACTATTAAACTTGTAGAGTTTAATCAGGAGGTTTATAACGAAAAAACCACTAAAGTTTTAAATGATTGCCGCCCGTCTAAAAAAGAGAATCAGGTGGTTTGGCTGGATATTGACGGTATACATGAAGTGCAGGTCATTGAGGCCATCGGCAAGCTTTATCATTTACATCCGCTTTTGCTGGAAGACATCCTGAACACCGGCCAAAAACCAAAAATGGAGCATTTTGGCGACAACCACCTTTTTACTGTACTTAAAATGTTTCAGTTTAACACAGAGCTAAACATGATTGAGTCAGAACACGTGGCTCTGGTATTGGGAGAAAATTACGTAATCAGTTTTCAGGAGATTCATAAAGCTGATGTGTTTGCACCTATTTTCAGCCGCTTAAAAGCATCAATAGGCAAAACCCGCCGGGGAAAAGCCGACTATCTGTATTATTCGTGCTGCGACCTGGTAGTTGATAATTACTTTGTGGTGCTTGAAAAACTGGGCGAAAAACTCGAAGAACTTGAAATAAAAATTATTGATAAACCCCAAACCGACGACCAGAAACAATTGTACCTGCTGAAACAAGAGCTGATGACTGTCAGAAAAGCAGTTTTACCTCTGCGCGATATGTTCGGTACGCTCGTCAGAGAGGAGTCGCCTCTTATTCAGTCTGCTACCCATATTTATATAAGAGACCTCTACGATCATGTATTGCAGATACTGGATACCATTGAAACCTACCGAGAAATAGTTGAGAATATACAGAATATTTACCTGACCAGCCTGAGCAACAAAATGAATTCGGTTATGAAAACCCTTACGGTTTTCACGGCAATTTTTATGCCTTTGTCGTTTATAGCAGGTATTTACGGCATGAATTTCGACAACATGCCTGAGCTTCGGCACCCGTATGGTTATTTTTATACACTTGGGGGCATGGTTCTGATAACAGCTACGCTCTGGATTTATTTTAAGTGGAAAAAATATGTTTAATGCAATCTCAAAAGGTTAATCAATAGTAATTACAGTAATTTTCATGTTTTTTTGAAAGGATTACTTTTTACGCACGCCGACCTGCATAAGTTGGCAACAAAATGCTTTTAATGGTTAATACTGCCGTCCTTTCCAGACCAGCCTGGTAGGCAATATATAACTTACCAACTGCAAAAACCAGAAAACATACATATACACCGTGTAGGCTGGAATGTAACGAAACAACCGTAACTGATGCAGACGGGTTAAAATACCGTAACCCACAATCATATTAATGAGTAGGTTAAGACCAAAAACAAAAACAGGAATCTGCCAGTAGAAAAAACCGAGAATGACCAAAACCGGTAAAGCAACCCCCTGCAACAATGCCGGAAAAATAAGTGCTGTACCCGTAGATAACCCTCCGGCCACCCATCTTTTACGCTGCTCAAAATAATGAGGGGGTGGCTTGGTAATGGTCATAACCGAGGCATCAAACCCTTGTTTGTAGGCATACCCTTTGTCTATTATAGCTTTATAAAGCGCGTAGTCTTCTACTATTGAAAATTCAAATCCCTCATAACCACCTGTGGCCAGATACGCTTCTTTCAGCACCATCATGTTATTGCCCATAGCCGTTGAAGGTATCTTCATATCGGTCAGGGTTTTCATTATCTTCAATGCAAAAAACCATTCAAGAGCCTGACAGGCTTCAAACCAGTTGGTGTTCTTCACTAAAGTAATGCCGGTAACCACACCTACCCTGTTTTCGCCGGGCTTTTTATTCATTAGTGCCATCATTTGTTCAATCCAATGGGCCGGTACTTCTACATCCGCATCGGTAATGAACAGATATTCGCCTGTGGAATGTGCAGCCAATTGAGCCAGCACATTAGCCTTGCCCTTCAGGTGAGCCACCTGCTTCTCAATGGTCAATACATTGAATGCTTTTCTGTCGGCATCTGTTAAACCTTTCAGATATTCATTTATTACACCCGCCGTATTGTCTGTTGAGCTATCATTACCAATCAGAATTTGTGTAAATTCTTTTGGGTAACTCAGTTTCCTGAGCGATTCCAGCAGGTCGGTTATATTGTTTTCCTCATTGCGGGCAGCAATCAGGATACTCACCATCGGTAAACTCATGGGTTTAATCCTTAATACTGGTCGCTATTTTTTTAAAATCGGGCAATAGTTTATCAAACTCCGAACTCAACGACCAGCATAGTATCTGATAATAATATTTTTTCGTTTCAACGTAGGTAATCAGATAGGTAATCTTTACCTCTTCTTCATTTGCTTCCTTAAAATCTACCTCAAGCTCAGACTGAAAAAACCGGTTGCCTTTCCATTCAAATTCACGCGGATCCGTCTCCGTCCATTTGTTTTTTTCGCCTTTCAGATTGATGATGTTTTCATCATGAAACTCGCGCAACGACCCGAATTTTATACCCTTCATTTCCAATTCTTCTTTCGAATCATCAATAACTACCATAAAAGCGTTTTTAACGGTATTAACATACTGCATAGATGCCACCTCGTTCAGCTTTACTGTTCTGGTCATGTAATTAGGTACTGACACATAATAAATATGCCCTGCTTTCTGCTCGGCAAATGTACTCTGGCTATACAATGCCTTGGCCGCAATTACCAGCAGCCAGGCAAACAGCACTCGTTTAATTTTCATGGTTTGAAAGGTTATACTGAGTTTAATTACGATGAATTAAGCCCAACTTGTCACAACATTTTTTTTCAGATACATTCAAAACGAAATCCCTTCTCTGAAAAATACGCAAGGAATCTCGGTAAAGCAAAACTCATATTCTTGTTGGCTTTAATGCTATCATGAAAAAGCACTATAGAGCCTGCCTCTGTGTATTGCAGTGTTTTGGCCAGTACTTTTTCAGGCGCTATATCTGCGGCATAATCTGCTGTCAGCACATCCCACATTACAATATCATATTCAGGCAGCAAAGCCCTTGCCTGGCTACGCCTGATTCGCCCATGCGGAGGCCTGAATAGTTTCTTACCAGGCAGCATCAACCGGGCCTGACTGCTAATCAGGGCGTCACATTGCTTTACGTTGTCCAGATATGCTTCAGTGGCAGTATCCCAGCCTCTTAAATGATTAAAAGTATGGTTGCCAACAGAATGCCCGCCTGCTATTACTTTATCAAAAACAAGCGGGTGTTTCCTGATGTTATCACCGATACAAAAAAAAGTTGCCCTGGCATTATATGCGGCCAGGGTTTCCAGCACAAACTCGGTTATTCCTGGTATGGGGCCGTCATCAAATGTGAGGTATATTTTCTTTTCCTGTGTTTTTTTTCGCCAGATAAAGTCCGGATACATGGCTCTCATCAGGAAGTTCGTCTTATGAATAAACATAGCCACAGTTTCTTCAAATGTTATAAAATTGTTCTAATAACTAACTAATTTATCTAAATTGCAAAAGAAAATATCAGATTGCCAGTGCTACACAATTATCTTTTCCGGTTCTGAAATAAACAATTTGTATGAACAAGTTTTTGAGTATCTGCCTTTTTTTATGCCTTTTTTTTAATGCCGGGGCACAAAATAAACCTTTAAGCAACCGCATTGCCAACTACAACATTGATGTAACGCTGTTTGCCGAAAAGAAAATTCTGCTGGGTAAAGAAACACTGGTCTGGAAAAACACATCAACCGATAACATTACCGAATTACAGTTTCATTTGTACCTGAACGCATTCCGCGATAAAAACTCGACCTTCATGAAGGAATCAGGCGGACAACTACGTGGCGACAAGTTAGATGCTACCGATAAAGCCAATCTGGGTTACATTGATGTGGTTTCAATGCAAGTGCGCAATGGAGAAACCCTGACACAGAAGCTAAAGTTTATTCAGCCTGATGACCTGAACGATAAAGACCGAACCGTAATCAGTGTGCCGCTCAGCAAACCTCTGAAACCAAATGAAACCATTACGCTGGATATTGATTTCAGAGCCAAATTACCTAAAATTTTTGCCCGTACCGGCTTTGCTGATAACTACTTTCTGGTTGGGCAGTGGTTTCCTAAAATTGGTGTTTACGAACCGGCTGGTATGCGATACGCCACTAAAGGCCAGTGGAACTGCCACCAGTTTCATGCCCATACCGAATTCTACGCCGACTTTGGCAGCTATCTGGTAAACATGACCATACCTAAAGATTATAAACTGGCCGCAACGGGTATTTTTCAGAAAGAAACACTTAATAAAAATAATACAAAAACCATAAGCTATAAGGCAGACGACGTACACGATTTTGCCTGGACAGCCTCCCCGCGTTTTGAAATCAGCGAGCGGCAATGGAAACACGTAAAGATAAAAGCCGTAATGCAACCGGAACATTCGGGTTCAACCGAACGCTATTTTCAGTCGGCCATTACAGCCTTAAACTATTTTGAGAAGCACGTTGGCCGATATCCGCATACGGTTCTGAGCCTGATTGACCCTCCGGCCAACGCCAGTGGTTCAGGCGGTATGGAATACCCGACCTTTATTACCTGCGGAACCTTGTGGGGATTACCCAAAGGCCTGAAATTTCCTGAATTGGTAACCATACATGAGTTTGGGCATCAGTATTTTCAGGGTATGCTGGCCAGTAACGAATTTGAAGAGTCTTTTCTGGACGAAGGCTTTAACCAGTATTTTGAAGGCCGCATCATGGACGAAAACTATTCGCCCGGCTCGCAGGTCAACCTTTTCGGTTTTACTATCAACGACATGGAGACGTCGCGAAGGAGTTATGTAAAAATGAAAAACCCGAAAATAACCGAGGTTTTCAGAAAAGCATGGGAGTATCCGCAAGGTACTTATACCATTATGACCTACACCAAAACCGCCGTCTGGATGAAAACCCTCGAAAACCTGATAGGCCGTAAAGTAATGGACGAAGTAATGCAGACCTACTTTGCCCGCTGGCGTTTCAGACATCCTTGCGTGCGGGATTTCATTAGTATTGTGAATGAGATTGTGCCTAAACGATTAGGAAACACATTCGGGCCTGACATGAACTGGTACTTTGAGCAGGTTTTATACAAGGCTCCGGTGCTTGATTATGCCATCAGCTCATTAAACAACACCACAAACGGACAAACCACCGAAGGCACATTTACGGCAGAGCGTTTGGGTGATATGATATTGCCCACTGAAATTCTGGTGAAATTTATGGATGGAAGCCAGCAACTACTCAGCTGGAGCGGGAAAGAAAAAACCAAGGTTTTTAAGTTTAAAAAGCCTGTTGCATCTGCTAAAGTAGACCCTTTGAATAAGCTATTGTTAGATTTAAATTTTAACAACAACAGCAAAGCCACTGAGCCATCAACGTTGGCGCTAAAAAAATACAGCATTAAAATTATGTTCTGGGTTCAGAACCTGATGCAGTGGGCGGCTATGTTGTCTTAAATTTCAGGTGCATTAATGATTTGTACTTCTGTAATTATTACAACGTAAGTAGCGCTTTGTTGAATCAAATAGCCGTAAGTAATACACCCACTATACATTTCATTCACTAAATCACTAATTCGCTCATTCACTAATTCACTAATTCACTCAATCACTCAATCACTCATTCACTCATTCACTCATTCACTCATTCACTCAATAAAAAATGTCCAATATCAGCCTGATAATTGAAGAAAGGCCCACACACTTAGGTAGTTTTATGGTGGGGCGGTTGCTGCCATTCAGAGGTAAGCGCATGGTAGGACCATTTATATTTCTTGACCACATGGGTCCGGTTTGCATGAGTGACAGAGAAAATGCAGATATTGGCCCGCACCCGCATATCGGTTTATCTACACTTACCTATCTGTTTGAAGGTAACATGATGCATCGCGACAGCCTTGGCACTGTTATGGAAATAAAACCGGGCGAAGTAAACTGGATGACCGCCGGTAAAGGCATAGTGCATTCGGAACGAACACCCGACTACCTGCGAGATACCGATAAAATGTTGCATGGCCTTCAAATCTGGATTGCCCTGCCCAAAGAGCTGGAAACCATGGAACCCACATTTTACCATGCCCCTGCTGAAGAAATACCAACCTGGCAGCAAGATGGTATTACTTACAAACTAGTAGCAGGCGAAGCTTTGGGGTATCAGTCGCCGGTGCCGGTTTATAGCAAGTTGTTTTTGATTGAACTTAAAAATACGGAAGAAAAGACCCTGACCATCGGCCGCGATTTATACGGCGAAGTAGCCATATATATTTTAGAAGGCGGCATTGAAACCGAAGGCAACAGCTATGAACCCAAGCGTATTCTGGTTGCCAAAGACAATAAACTTTGTGAATTTACCCTGAAACCCAACAGTACCATCTATATTTTTGGCGGAGAACCCTTTGCGGAAGAACGATTCATTTACTGGAATTTTGTAGCAACCAGCAAAGAAACTATTGACGATGCCAAAACCAGATGGAAAGAGCAGTCTTTCCCAAAAATTGAAGGAGAACCCGGATATATACCCTTACCAGCCTGATTATGAACAACCTGAGAATATCAACGGCGCAATTTGAAAACAAAAGCGGCAATAAACCATATAATTTATCTGTCATAGACCAACTGGCCGGTAAAGCCGCGCAGGCTGGCTCGCAGGTAATAGCGTTTCATGAATGTTCAGTAACCGGTTATACTTTTGCACGCTCACTTTCTAAAGAACAGATGCTGGCCATAGCCGAGGAAATTCCTGACGGAGAAAGCATTCAACAACTGACAGCCATTGCCCGCAAGCATGGCATTGTAGTGCTTGCCGGGCTGTTTGAAAAAGACAAGGAAGACAACCTCTTTAAAGCCTATGTATGCGTAGATAAAAACGGACTGGTGGCCAAATACCGCAAAATGCATCCTTTTATCAACCCTCACCTTACTCCCGGCAACGAATATTGCCTATTTGAAATCCACGGCTGGAAATGCAGCATTCTGATTTGTTACGATAATAATATCATAGAAAACGTGCGTGCTACCACCCTACTGGGCGCTGATGTTATTTTTATGCCCCATGTAACCATGTGCACGCCATCTACAAGGCCGGGCGCCGGTTTTGTAGACCCCCAACTCTGGCTGAACAGGGAAGCCGACCCAACCTCGTTGCGACTGGAGTTTGATGGCATGAAAGGCCGGGGCTGGCTAATGAAATGGCTGCCAGCCAGGGCTTATGATAACGCCATTTATGCTATTTTCTCGAACCCGATTGGTATGGATGCTGACCAGCTGAAAAACGGTTGCTCTATGATTGTTGACCCATTTGGTGATATAATTGCTGAGTGCCGCACACTGGGCGATGATTTTGTAACAGCCACGCTAACGCCTGAAAAACTGACACAGGCAGGCGGCTACCGGTACAAAAAAGCCAGAAGGCCGGATTTGTACCGAGACATCATCGGGCAGGAGCATACACCTGAACAAAAAGTAGTCTGGCTGAATACAGATAAATAGTATGTCATCAAACCCCGGACAAATACTTGATAAGACCCTGGTCTTTGTAACGGCTCCATCTAATCTGGGTCTGAAACGGATGCCCTATGCCGATAAAGATGGCCCGGGTACAAGAAAAATGCCTGGGGTATTCAAGCAGTTTTTATTTGCAGAAAGGCTGAATATAGCAGCGCATATACACATAGAACCTCCTACCTACAGCGGTAAGGTTGACGCTGAAACAGGCATCAGAAACCTGCCTGAAATACTTAGTTACAGTAAGCAATATGCGGCTGTCATTAAAAGTATTGTAGAAAAAGACCAGCTGCCAATTGTAATTGGTGGCGATTGCAGCATTTTAGTAGGCAGTATGCTGGCACTTAAACAGTCAGGCACTTATGGTTTGGCCCATATTGATGGCCATTCAGACTATGCCATAGCCAAAATAAGTTCGTCAACAGGTGGGGTGGCAGGTATGGATTTAGCCATTGTAACCGGCATAGGCCCAGACGCTATTACCAATATTGACAACCTGAAGCCGTATGTGGCCGAAGCCAATACGGCTCAATTTGCCAACCGATGCTATGACGAAACTTTCAACGGCAACTTCTATAATACCAATATTTTTAGTGCCGACTTACCCGAATTAAGAGCGAATGGAATTGAAGAAACAGCCAATGCATTTATAGCAAAACTACGAAAAAATAAAGTAGACGGCCTATGGCTGCATGTAGATGCTGATGTGCTTGATGAAGAGCTTATGCCCGCCGTCGATTCGCCGCAGGAAGATGGTTTATCTTATGCAGAGCTTAAGACATTGCTAAAGGCATTGTTAAGGTCGGGGTTGGTATGCGGGTTTCAACTGACTATATACGACCCCGACCTTGACCCTGGCAAAGTCTATGGCAAAAAACTGGTTGATGAGCTGGTAGATTTGTTTCAGCAAGCCTGAAATCAAACAGCCAGCATATCCATAAATTCAGTTTCTGATATCATTTTAACATTCAGTTTCTTAGCCTTTTCTAATTTTGAAGAGCCGGGTTTTTCGCCAACAATGAGGTAATCGAGCTTGCCAGATACCCCGCTAACAACCTTACCCCCATTGGCCTCAATTTTCTGCTCCAGCGCCTCACGCTCAAAGTTCTCAAATGTACCGGTATACAAAAATGTTTTTCCGGCTAAGGCTTCTCCTTCTATTTCTTTTACTTCGTTGCCCGCGGTAAACTGTAAACCTGCAGCCCGAAGCCGCTCAATAAACTGGTTATTATCTTCATTTTGAAAATAATCAAGAATACTCAGCGCAATTTTGTCTCCAATTTCAGGTGCGGTTCTTAATTCATCATAAGAAGCGTTTTTAATTGCATCTATATTTTTGAAAAAACCAGCCAGTTTTTCGGCTACTGTTGCCCCCACGAATCGGATACCAATAGCAAACAGCACCTGTTTAAACGGCATTTGCTTCGATTTCTCAATACCATCCAGAATATTCTGTACCGTTTTTTCTTTGAAACCAATCTTCTTTATTTTACCAGTCTCTTTGTCTTCTATTACTTTTTCGAGGCCAAAGAGTTTTTCATACGTAAGGTCATACAAATCGGCGGCATCATTGACCAGCCCTTTTTCATAAAGCAGTTCAATTTTTCCTTCACCCAGGCTATCAATATTCATAGCCTTGCGATGAATAAAATGCTCTATCCTGCCGCGTATCTGTGGTGGGCATCCTTTTTCGTTGGGGCAATAGTGGTTGGCTTCGCCTTCTTTTCTGTACAGTTCAGCGCCGCATTCAGGGCAATGAGTCGGGTATTCAATCTTTTGCGAAATAAAAAGATTTCGTCTCGTCAAATCAACGCCCGTTACTTTGGGTATAATCTCTCCGCCCTTTTCAACAAAAACCGTATCACCTATTCTTAAATCCAGCCTTTCTATTTCATTGGCATTATGCAGCGACGCCCGCTTTACCGTTGTGCCTGAAAGATGGATACCCTTGTTGTTCAGCTTCTCGTTGTCTAGTTCCGCCACCGGAGTAATAGCCCCCGTTCGCCCTACCTGATAAGTAACGCCTCTCAGAATGGCAGGTTTCGACTCCGCCTTGTATTTATAAGCAATGGCCCAGCGGGGGCTTTTGGCAGTATAGCCCAGCTCTTCTCTTTGCGCAAACGAGTTAAGTTTAATTACGATACCATCTGTGGCCAGGGGTAGCTTATACCGCTCTTGTTCCCATTCATTAATGTAAGCCATTACCTCTGCCATGTTGGTACACTTGCGCCAGGTCTGAGATACCTTAAAGCCCAGTTTTTTTAGTGCAATCAGGCTTTCTTCATGGGTACTGAAAATCTCGTCGTCAGACAAAAACTGATAAACGTAGGCATCCAAACCACGGCGTGCCACTTCTTTTGAATCCTGCAGTTTAAAAGTGCCAGAAGCCGCATTTCTTGGGTTGGCATAACTCTCTTCGCCAGCTTCTTCGGCCTCGCGGTTCATGCGTTCAAAAGATTCAAAAGGCAAAAAGCCTTCACCGCGTACCTCAAAAACATCGGGCAGTATAATACCCTCTTTATTATTAACTTTTAATGGCAGGCTTTTTAGTGTTTTTATATTGGTGGTTATGTCATCTCCTTTCACCCCGTCACCTCTGGTTACACCCCTTACAAATAACCTGTTCTGGTAGGTCATTGATAACGAAATACCATCAAATTTCTGCTCGCATATATATTCATAGCTTTCCCCGTTCAGCCCTTTTCTAACACGTTCGTCAAAATCAAGCAGTTCCTGCTCGCTGTAAGTATTGGCCAGCGAAAGCATAGGATACCGGTGCGCCACACTGGCAAAATTTTTGGTGATACCCCCACCTACCCTGTGCGTTGGCGAATCAGGCTGTTTCAGTTCCGGATACTCCGCTTCAAGGCTTTCCAGTTCTTTTAGCATCAGGTCAAATTCCTGATCCGAAATCTCCGAAACGCTATCCTGATAATAGCGGTCATTATAGTAATTCAGTTGTTCTGTCAGTTCAATAATTCTATCGGCCGGGTTCATTTCTGTCAAGTTCTTAGGTATAGACACTGTTTTTGTTCTTTTATGTCAAAATTAGAAGAAATATTCTAATTTCCGATTGAGGGTTTAGTTTGAAAAAAATCAAGGAAATTAACGTATAACAAAAATGCCCGCTTAAAGCAGGCATTTGTACGAAATCAAAATTCTATTGTGTCTAAACACTCATGATATCTTTCTCTTTGTCAGCCAGCATCTGTTCTGCTTTCTGAATATAAGCATCAGTCAGTTTCTGCACTCTGTCTTCAGCTTTTTTCACTTCGTCTTCAGAGCCGCCGTCTTTCTGAATCTTTTTTAACTCATCGTTCGCTTCCTGACGAACCTTACGGATATTCACGCGGGCCACCTCAATTTCGCTTTTTACTCTTTTTACCAGATCACGACGGCGTTCTTCTGTCAATGGTGGAATATTCAAACGGATAACTTCACCATCATTGGCAGGCGAAAGGCCCAGATTTGAATTGATAATGGCGCGTTCTAAATCGTTGATTAATTTTCTCTCAAAAGGCTTAATGGCAATGGTGCGGGCATCTGGTGTGCTCACTGACGATACCTGGTTTAATGGCGTGGGTACACCATAGTATTCAACCATGATGCCGTCAAGCATATTTACGCTGGCTCTTCCTGCTCTTATTTTCGAAAGTTCAATTTGAGTATGTTTCAAGGCACGCTCCATCGAGTCCTTCGACATATCAATTACGAGATCAATTTCTTCCATTGTCTAATATATTTTTCAGTCTCTGTTACTATTTAGTGATTTAGTGGTTGAGTAATTGAGTGAATATTTTTCTTGAATAATGACTTTGCAATCAGCCATTTCAGCCTAAACACTCAGTCATTAATTCACTCAATCACACAATTATTACTACTCGCTTACCAACGTTCCAATATCTTCGCCGGTTACCACTTTCATCAGGTTCCCTTCCTGATTCATATCAAACACCACAATCGGCATTCTGTTTTCTTTACAAAGCGCAAATGCGGTTAGGTCCATTATTTTAAGGTTTTTGTTAATGGCCTCATCATAACTTATCTGGGTGTAACGGGTGGCAGTCGGGTCTTTGCGTGGGTCGGCGGTATAAACACCGTCTACACTGGTGCCTTTCAAAAGCAGGTCAACGCCTAATTCATTGGCTCTTAATGCCCCGCCAGAGTCGGTCGAAAAATAAGGATTACCGGTTCCGGCTCCGAGTATTACCACTCTTCCCTTTTCAAGATGACGTATCGCTCTTCTGCGTATAAATGGCTCGGCCACCTGTTCCATTTTAATTGCCGACAGCAGCCGGGTAACTAAACCAACTTTTTCAAGGGCGCTCTGAATAGCCATACCATTAATAACGGTGGCTATCATGCCCATGTAATCACCCTGTTCGCGCTCAATACCAGAGTTAGTACTTGCCCCGCGGAAAATGTTTCCACCACCGATAACGATAGCCACTTCGCAGCCCGCATCTACCACCGATTTGATTTCCAGTGCGTATTGCGAAAGGATATCTGAATTAATAATCTGGCTTTTATCTCCGCCATTTAAGGCTTCGCCACTTAGCTTTAAAAGGATTCTTTTGTATTTAAGTTGGTTCATAGTGTATGATTTGCGCGTAAAATTAAATATTTGTCTCAATCAATCAAAAAAATACCCTCTTTGTTGAAAGAGGGCAGCGAATAAATTTTATTCAAATTCCATTATTACCTGGTTCTTCTCTACGGTCTCACCCGTCTTTACCTTTATTGTCTTCACCTTACCGTCGCCGGCGGCTTTAATAGCATTTTCCATCTTCATCGCTACCAGAATCAACAAAACGTCACCTTTCTTAACCTCATCACCCACCTGCACTTTCATTTCATAGATAAGCCCGGGCATGGGTGCTTTCAGGTTGTTCAACCGGGTTGATTTACTGCTGCTCATGCCCATTTTTTCAAGAAGCAAATCTGTTCTGTCTTTCAGATTTACGGTATGAACGGTGTCGCCGATTTTTAATTTAAAAGTCTTTTCGGCATAGTTGGCTTCTACTACCTCAACATTATATGATTTATTGTCTTTCAGAATATGAAAGTCTTTTTCAGAAATCTTTGACAGGTTCCAATCAAAAGGCTCGTTATTCACAAGTATATGCCCTTTGTCTTCAGATACCTCCAGGGTTTCGGTGTCGTTTACAATCGCTTTCAGCATAAAGCACAACTTATTTTTTGTTGATCAGATATACACCCACTAATATAATACTCATTCCTGAATAATGCAGCAAAGAAATTGGTTCTCCGTCTAAAAAGCCCATAATAGTTGCTACAATTGGTATGAGGTAGGTAACCGACGAAGCAAAAACCGGAGAAGCCGCCTGCAATATATAATTAAAAATAATAGTAGCAATGCCAGAATTAACCACACCCAGCAAAATAATTAATAACAAGGGTACGATATTGGCCTGATTGATTTTTTGGATGAAATCTGTAGAAAAGAGAATAACACCGGCCATAAGGGCAACACCAATGAGTGTCCAGCCGGTTAGCAATACCGGATTAATAGTGTTAAGATGTTTACCCGTAATGTTAACATTGAAGCCATACATGAGCGATGCCGCAATAACCAGCAAGGCATAAGGATTATTGAAAGAGAGCCCGTCTTTACCTGCCGAGAGTATAAGCATTAGACTACCCCCAAAACCAAGCACCAGCCCTGCCAATTGTGAAACCCTGATTGCCTGCTGAAAAAACAAGGCACCCACCACCAGCACAAAAAGAGGAGTGGCAGAATTGAGCGCCCCTACCAGCGAGCTGTTAACCCTTGTGCCAGCCAATGCAAACAAAAAAGCAGGAAAAAAATAGCCTAATAAACCGGTAAGTACAAAGTATTTTGTTTTTGCGGCAGGATAATCTTTCCGGTGCTTAATAAGCAAGGGCAGGAAAACCAAACCCGCCGACATGATTCTGAGGGCACCTATTTGCACAGGTGTAAAAGCGGGCAGACTTTTTTTCATGATTAAAAAAGAAGAACCCCACATGGTGGCCAACAGGCATAGCAACAGCCATACAACTATGTTTTTACGACGGGTAGCAGAAACGGCAGTATTCAATTGTTATATAATAGGTTAGTTTAATCTACACCGGCGTACTCAACCTTTATGGCTTGTTTTTCAAGTACGTATCCATCATACAAAACCGGAATTTCGTTCAGGATATCCATAATTTCGTTAATATCCAACGATTGCACTATCCGCATACGATACTCTTTAAAATTGGGCAGGCCTTTAAAATAATTACTGTAATGCCGGCGCATTTCCAGAATACCCAGGCGGTCGCCTTTCCATTTTATAGAAAACGTAAGGTGCTTACGTGCGGCCTCTACCCTTTGGTCAATACTTGGGGCGGGTAGTTGCTGGCCGGTTTCAAAATAGTGCTTAATTTCATTAAATATCCAAGGGTAACCAATGGCTGCGCGGCCAATCATGATGCCGTCTACACCAAAGCGGTTTTTATACTCAAGAGCCTTTTCAGGTGAGTCAATGTCTCCGTTTCCAAAAATCGGTATTTTAATTCTCGGATTCTCCTTTATTCTGGCTATCAGCGTCCAGTCGGCTTCACCTTTATACATCTGGGCCCGTGTGCGCCCGTGAATGGTCAGCGCCTGTATGCCTACATCCTGCAATCGCTCGGCCACTTCTTCCACATTTTTAGTTTCCTCATTCCAGCCCAGGCGTGTTTTTACAGTTACAGGCAGGTGTGTGGCTTTCACAACGGCGGCGGTCATCTCTGTCATTTTCGGAACATCCTGCAACAAAGCAGCTCCTGCGCCACGGCAGGCCACGTTTTTAACCGGGCAACCGTAATTGATATCTATCAGGTCCGGACTGGCATTCGTAGCAATTCTGGCACATTCGCCCATGGTTTCAACATCACTGCCAAACAACTGAATGCCAATGGGGCGCTCATACTCAAATATATCCAGTTTCTGCACACTTTTTGCTGCATGCCTTATGAGGCCTTCAGACGAAATAAACTCAGTGTACATCAGATCTGCTCCGTTTTCTTTACACACCAGCCTGAACGGCGGGTCGCTGACATCCTCCATAGGTGCCAGCAAAAGCGGAAAATCTCCTAATGATATGTTACCTATTTTTACCAAAATGAAAATTGAATTAGTGAATTCACAAATAAGTGAATATTTTTACTGCAAATTTACCGAATTCCGTGCAAATTCTGTTATACTAATTTTAAACAGTAATTATGGAAAATAATTCCCGAATGTACATCAAAACCAACGAAAACCCTGCTGCTTCTTCCGTTCTCATTATTCTCGGCCTTTTTCTGGTTAACTTTCTGGTGCTTGGGGGTCTGATACAACTGGTAACAGTACTCGCCGCAGGTGTCTCACTGGAAGTCATGATGAAAGGTGGTGAAGACCTGAGAAAAATACCCAATGCCTGGTTAGGCATGATTATAGGCCAGGGATTAGGGTCTTTTGCAGGTTTTGTTGGCACAGCGTGGTTGTACTGGCGGGTTATTGAGAAAAAACAATGGAGCGACCTCAATTTTCAATCCTTACCGCCCATCAGAATATTCTTCATGGTTTTACTTATTGAGGTAAGCTTTATGGGTTTCAATGGCTGGCTGCAGGAACTAAACCAGAATTTCGTTTTCCCGGAGTCAATGAAAGGCCTTGAAACCGCACTCAAAAGCATGGAAGATAAACTGGCCGAAACCACCAGGTTTTTTACATCTTTTACCTCATTGTGGCAGTTTTTATTGGCTTTTGTGGTGATAGCCGTTATTGCAGGTGTAGGAGAAGAACTGGTGTTCAGAGGTTTGCTGATGCGTAAATTGTTTATGGGCACAAAAAATATTCATGTAGCTATCTGGCTATCGGGTTTTATATTTGCGGTTATACACTTCCAGTTTTATGGTATTTTACCGCGCATGATGCTTGGCGTGTTGTTTGGTTACCTGTATTACTGGACGGGCAACATCTGGGTGCCTATTGCAGCTCATATTTTTAATAATGGCTTGGCTATTATCATTATGTATCTTTACAACCTTAAAATTGTAAAAACAGACCTTGAAAACCTTGACCACATGCCTACTCCTATTGTTATTTTTTCACTGATTGCAACCGCTGGCCTGTTATTTTTGTTTAAGAATTATCTTGACAAACAGTCGGCAGAATCATAACATTATGGAAAAACAGAATAAATTTAAGCTCTGGTTTAAACGTCTGGGTTGGGCAGGTTTTTTTTTCTTTCTTATTAAAGGCTTGTTATGGCTAATCATACCTTACCTGATTACCAAGGGAATTTTGAGCAAATAATTGAATCTTTTCATTGATAAGTTTGCACCTGTAAACCCAATTTAAGGACATTTTTTAACTTTTAAAGCCGGACCTTCTGATGACAGATTGCGTTTATGTGCCTTGGGGCTGTCCGGAATCAAATACCTGAACACCTGATGAATTATTATTTTGCTTATGGTCTTACTTTGGTAACTGATATTGTTTTTCCTGAACTTCATATAATTGCCCCAACTGAAAACCCGGATATACGTGTAGTTATCGGCGCAACCCCTTCAGCCTATACAGACATCAAAAAAGAAAGTGAATCAACTATTAGTTTTGATTCAGACAACTATTTTCTCAATATCATAAACGTGGGTAGCTATTATGTTACCTCTGGTAAACACGTGATTATTGAACCTGCCGCCAATGCCGATATGAAAGAAGTGCGGCTGTTTTTTTTGTCAAATGCAATGGCGGCCATTTTGTATCAACGCCAGATGATACCTATGCACGCTTCTGCCATTTATGATAACGACGGCATAGTATTGTTTCTGGGAGACTCCGGAGCGGGGAAGTCAACCACGGTAGCTTCGCTTCAGGCAAAAGGCTACAGAATATTTTCTGACGATGTATGCGTACCAGTGCCAACTCCTGACGGCATAAGCGCCTATGCTGCCTACCCGATGATGAAACTCTGGAAAGACAGCTTTGACCTGGCCAATATTGGTGATTATGAGGAAGAACTCAGGATAAGACCAACCATGGATAAATACGGCAAATTGTTTAACGAATCATTTGATACCAGGCCGATGAGAATCAAGCGGATTTTTGTTCTGGAAAAAGAAGATACCGGCCATCTGGAAACCAGGCAGGTTATGGGTATTCAGGCATTTAAATATCTGCAAAATTATGCCTACCGGCTTCAGTATATTGAAGGCATGGGGGTATTAAAAGACTATTTTCAGGTAATTAGTTTGCTTTCAAATCAGATACCTACAACCGTAATAACTCGCCCGAACGAAGTTGACACACTGGATACCATACTTGCATATATTGAAAACCTGCTTGAAGAAAAACATTAAAGCCTGACAATAAAATGATTAACGTGTTGTGATAGATGCTTAAATTAATTATAATACTTTTATATACCGTATTTGTAACTCATTTTAAGACCCGGATACTTTTTTTTAAAATTAACATTTCACCCCTATGGCACCCTATTCAGTAAGCACCAAGAAAGTAAAAAAAAGCTGGCAAACGCCTTCTTTTGAAAAAATTGAGCTACAAACCAAGTCAGGCATCAAATCATTGGCAGGTCTGAAATTGCTAGACCCCGATGCCATCAATTATTAAAAACCGGCAGGTGGTTTACGTTTCTCTTAATATCGGGGGGTGGGTTCTGCCCCCCGGCACAAACCTGATCATCCATAGGTTGGCTTTCAATAAGCCCGTTTGTTAATTCTGCCTTAGACCTGCAACTCCTTAGCCCTGCCCTCTGTGGGCAGTCATTTTCTGGCTAATCCAACTATCCTTAAATTTTACCGTTAGTTGATATTTTCAGACGTATCAGCCTATTTCATTTTTTTAATATTAGAAAGAAATCTATTTTCGTTTGTCAGAATCCACCTGCGCACTCAATCACTCAAACAAAGATTTATGATCAAGTTTTTCTTTCTAGTATTTGAGAGTTTCCGTTTTGCCGCTCAGGCATTGCGGGCCAATCTGTTTCGTACCATGCTCTCGTTAATGGGAGTAACCGTAGGTATTTTTTCAATTATAGGGGTACTGACAATGGTGGATTCGTTGGAAGCCAACATCAAAAGCAGCCTTAATTCAATAGGTACCAATGTAATATATGTTCAGAAATGGCCCTGGCTTTTTTCTAACGGAGACTACCCCTGGTGGAAGTACTTTATGCGCCCCGAACCCAAATATAACGAGTATAAATACCTGAAGGAAAATCTGGAACATGCCCAGGCAGGCGCCATGATGGATTTTGCAGGTAATGTAACATGCCGCAGAGCAAACAATAGTATTGATGCCCTTTGCCAGGGTATAACCTACGAATTTAACGAGATAACCGAGGTACCAATTAATAATGGCCGGTACTTTGCTCCACAAGAGATTGAATCTGGCAAAAATGTAGCTGTGCTGGGCGCTGAAATTGCCGAAACTTTATTCCCTGACACCGACCCGATTGGTAAAACCTTTAAAATGAAAGGTCAGAACATTGTTGTAATTGGTGTGCAGGAGAAAAAAGGAAAACAGATTGCCGATTTTGGTGGTGAGCCAGACCAGAAAGTGCTGATACCTTTTCTGGCGCACAAAAGGATTTTCTCGTCTGGTGAACTGACAGGCGACATTGTTTTTAAAGGATATGACTCCGACGAAGGGCTTTATGAACTGGAAGGAGAAATAACCGGATTGTTGCGTACCAAACGCGGCCTGAGACCATCGCAGGAAGACAGCTTTGCGCTGAACCGCCCGGAAGCAGCAGCAGCCATGCTCGGGCAACTATTCGGAACGATACGTGTTAGTGGCATAGCCATCGGTTTTTTTGCGCTTCTCATAGGCGGCTTCGGTATAGCCAATATCATGTTTGTAACTGTAAAGGAACGAACCAATATTATTGGCATACAAAAATCGCTTGGTGCAAAAAACTACTTTATACTTTTCCAGTTTCTGTTCGAATCCATATTTCTTTGTGTAGTGGGCGGGTTGTTCGGTCTCTTACTGGTGTATCTCATCAGTTTCTTG
Organism: Emticicia fluvialis; assembly: GCF_024793945.1. Lineage (NCBI taxonomy): Bacteria > Pseudomonadati > Bacteroidota > Cytophagia > Cytophagales > Leadbetterellaceae > Emticicia > Emticicia fluvialis. The sequence goes on along the minus strand of NZ_JANUSD010000018.1, from coordinate 66,873 downwards.
CCATTAGGTTCGCTTGATATTATTCTGAGTTACCGCAACATTGTTTTGGGGCTGGTGGTTTCCAGTTCTATCGGTATATTATTCGGTATTATACCTGCCTGGCAGGCAGCCCGACTAGACCCCGTTATTGCCATCAGAAGCAAATAAACGGTAAAATCTTGATGCCTTGTCAGACGAATGAGTAATTTTGTGAATTCAAAATTACTCATTTTTGTAATGGCCATCATTCTAAGTATTGAAACTTCTACCAAAGGCTGCTCAACAGCTATCCATCAAGGCACCCGGTTATTAGCGCTCAGCGAGTTGTTTCATGAGAAATCGTCGTCCGGTATGCTCACCACACTGGTGCAGCAGGTAGTAAAAGTTTCTTCTTTGAGCTTTGACGATATTGATGCCATTGCCGTTGCCAAAGGCCCGGGTTCTTACACAGGCCTGCGCATAGGTGTTTCTACTGCCAAAGGCTTATGTTTTACGCTAGACAAACCCCTTTTAGCCATTAACACCCTTCAGGCAATGGCCTGGCAGGTGCATCATGTGGCAAAATCAGTTGGCAATGATAACCCACCACTACTTTGCCCTATGCTTGACGCCCGGCGCATGGAAGTGTACTGCGCTTTGTACGAAGCAAAGAGCCTGGAGCAGGTAACTGCTACCGAAGCAAAAATAATAGATGAGACATCTTTTGAAGAGATATTAAAAACGCGCAGAATTGTTTTCTTTGGCGATGGCGCTGCTAAATGCCAAGCAGTGCTGGGTAATTTTCAGAATGCCATTTTTCTTGACGAAACCATTAACCCATCTGCAAAAGCCATTGGCGCGCTGGCTAATGATGCATTTCTTAAGCAGGAATTTGAAAACGTGGCCGACTTTGAACCGTATTACCTGAAAGAGTTTATGGCTACCACACCTAAAAAAGCCTTATAAACCCAAAGTGCCACCGCTATACTTTGGCATAACTGTGGCACCCTGTAAATACCTGCAATAACTTTTATTTTCCGCCTTTCAGAATAGACTGGTATCTGGGCATATCTTTAAATAATTTAATTGCTTCCTGCACTTCTTTGTCTCTGTCAAACGAAACAAACTTCATGGCTTTCTGATAATAATAGCGGCTTAGAATCTCGGCCTCCAGCTGTTCTTTAATATCAGCTTTATACTTTATCAAGTCTTGCTGCTTGGTCTGGTTTATTTTTTCTCTCAACAATTTCAGGCTCTCCTGCACTGCATCAAGGCTGTTTTCTTTTCTGGCAGATGCCTCCAGGTTATCCAGGCTCTTTTCCATTGAGGTGGCGTAGGTAAAGTTTCTGGTTTTCAGCCAGTTTGTAAAATCCTGGTATTCAGCATCTTTCAAAGAAAACTTCTCTTGCGGTTTAGCAGCCACATGCTCAAAGTAGTATTTGGTGGCGTAGTCAAAAATCATGTTCTTCAACAACAGATTAGTTGTTATTGACGCCATCTGAGGTACTTCGGTTTTAATATCAGGGTCAACGCCGCCACCGTCATAAACCGTGCGCCCGTTTTTTGTTTTAAACGCAGTTTTTAAAGAATCGGGCACCCTGCCCACACTACCATCAGGGTTTCTGTGGCTGTAGTCAAGCGCCTGAATACAACGTCCGCTCGGAATATAATATTTGGCCGTTGTAATTTTCATTTTGGTGTTGTAGGTCAGGTCACGGGTGGTTTGCACCAGCCCCTTTCCAAACGAGCGTTGCCCCAGAATTACGGCACGGTCGTAGTCCTGTAAAGTACCACTCACAATCTCAGAAGCAGACGCACTAGAACTATTAATAAGTACCACCACAGGTATTTCAGTATCCATTGGGTTTTCCATTGAATTAAACTTTTTGTTCCATTCAGCCACTTTTCCTCTGGTTTCTACAATGAGCTGGTCTTTAGGAAGAAAAATGTTACAGATTTCAACAGACATATTCAGCAAACCTCCGGGATTACCCCGCAGGTCGAAGATTAATTTTTTCATACCCTGCGCTTTCAGGTCGGTAAAAGCGGCCTTTACTTCTTTTGCTGCTGTGGCAGTAAAATCAGTTAGTTGTATATAACCCACCTCATCGCTGATCATACCCGAGTGCGGCACGTTCAGGGTTTTTACTATATCCCGCCCGACTGTCAGGTCAACAGGGGCATTTTGTCCATAGCGTTTAATTTGTATTTTTACAGTTGTGCCGGTTTGCCCTTTCATCAGGCGGCCCATATCTACATCTTTGCGCGTAACCACATCAACCCCGTCTATTTTCAAAATCTCATCACCTATTTTCATACCGGCTTTATCAGCTGGCGAGCCTTCGTAAATCATAACCACCAGGTGCTTGTTGTTCTGATGCGACACCGTTGCGCCAATACCGTTATACTTACCGGTGGCCAGGGTCATATAGTCTTCAATGTCATCTTCCGGATAAAAGTTGGTGTAAGGGTCAAGCTGTTTCAGCATTGACTCTATACTCACTCTCATGGCCTTATTCGGGTTGATTTCGTCTACATAGTAGGCATTCAGCTCTTTAAACATGGTGGCGAATATGTCCAGATTCTTGGCTATCTCAAAATACCGGTCGTCAATCTTAAATGCCACAAAAGGTATGGCCAGCAAAAGGATAATCACAACCGATAACTTACGTAAACGTTTCATTGCTTAATAATTTTTAAATTTTTTATTCATCTCCTTCCATTCACAATATTACCGATAGGCTAACGAAAAAATCAGAAAAAAGGTATTCGCCAACCCTTAAATCGCTGAATCAGGGTGTGGGTTTACCATAGGTTTTTGCCGTAAAACTAAGTTTCTTTTGGGGGGCGGTCTGTCTTTTTACAATATACAGGTTGTCGAAATCGGTTTCTTCCAGGTCTTTTTTCAAGGTATCCTGCTCAAACAGGCCATTGGCAATATGCCTTACCGTATTGCTGTGCCCAACTATAAGCACGTTTCTGCCTTCAATCTTTTTCAAATCTTCAATAAAAGGTTTCTGTTTGCGGGGGTCATACTTTTGTATGCTCAGTTGCATGGCATCTGCAAAAGGTTGAGCAGTTAAAGACGTACGCTGATAACTGGTAGCATAAACCGCCGAAATCTTTCTATCTGCCAGAAGTTTTTTTAACGTTTCGGCTCTTTCCTGCCCGGCTGCGCTCAGCACAGGGTCTGCAGTATCATCGGCTTTTTCGCCATGCCGTACAATGTAGTAAGTTGACTGAACAGAACGCTGGCAGGCCGATAAAAACAGCACAATAAAAAGCAGGTAAAAATAGTTTTTCATAATGTGTATCAACAGGTCAATGGGCTGAAAAACGCCCGGTTTTAATTAAAAAATCAGGCTCTGATTAATTGTATTCTGCTAATAATCATTAGCTTATAAATTTCGATTTGTAGATAAAAAAGTGTAACTTTACAACTAATTTATGTTAATTATTAGTGAATATCAAGCATCTATTTTAAGATATAACTAATTTATTGATAGTCAATTGTTTACTAAAACTAATTATGACAGAAAATCAAGAAAACACAGAGCCACAAAACTCAAAAGCAAATTATGGCGCGGAGAACATCCAGGTACTGGAGGGGTTAGAAGCAGTAAGGAAACGTCCGGCCATGTACATCGGTGATATTGGTATAAAAGGACTTCATCATTTGATATGGGAGGTAGTTGATAACTCGATAGATGAAGCGCTTGCCGGCCATTGCGATACAATAAAGGTAACAATAAACGAAGATAACTCAGTAACCGTAAAAGATAACGGCCGGGGGATACCTACCGGTATGCACCCCAAAGAGAAAAAGTCGGCGCTTGAGGTGGTTATGACCGTACTACATGCCGGTGGTAAATTTGACAAAGATACCTACAAAGTTTCTGGTGGTTTGCATGGTGTGGGGGTATCGTGCGTAAATGCCCTTTCTACGCACCTGAAAGTTGAAGTACACCGCGAAGGCAAAATATTTGAGCAGGAATATTCAATTGGCAAGCCTTTGTATCCGGTGCGCGAGGTAGGTGAGGCAAGCGACAGAGGAACGACCGTTACTTTCAAGCCTGACGCAAGCATTTTTACCATTACTGAATATAAGTATGAAACAGTAGCGAACAGGCTGCGTGAGTTGTGTTTCCTGAATAAAGGAATCACAATTATTCTGACTGACCTGCGTGAAAAAGATGAAAGCGACAATTTTAAAGCAGACACTTTTTATTCTGAGGGTGGTCTGGCAGAATTTGTAGCTTATATAGACTCAGGCCGTGAGCGTCTGATTCCCGAACCTATATTTATGGAAGGGAGTAAAGACGGTATCCCGGTTGATGTTGCCATGCTTTATAACACCAGTTACAGCGAAAACGTATCTTCTTTTGTAAACAACATTAATACCCATGAAGGGGGTACTCACGTTTCGGGCTTCCGTATGGCGCTTACCCGTACGCTGAAAGGCTATGCCGAGAAATCGGGCATATTGGCAAAAGAAAAAATCGAAATTAGTGGTGATGACTTCCGTGAAGGCTTAACTGCCATTATTTCAGTAAAAGTTCAAGAACCACAGTTTGAGGGGCAAACCAAAACCAAACTGGGTAATAGCGAGGTAACATCGGCCGTTAGCTCTTGTGTTGCTGAAATGCTTGAAAACTATCTGGAAGAACACCCGAAAGAGGCTCGCATGATAGTAGACAAGGTATTACTTGCTGCCAAAGCACGTATTGCCGCCCGTAAAGCACGCGAAATGGTACAGCGCAAAAACGTATTGGTTGGAACCGGTTTACCGGGTAAACTGGCCGATTGCTCGGAGTCTGACCCATCGCTTTGCGAAGTATATCTGGTTGAGGGCGATAGTGCTGGTGGTAGTGCCAAACAAGGCCGTAACCGGGCGTTTCAGGCGATTCTGCCTTTGAGAGGTAAAATTCTTAACGTCGAAAAAGCGCAAGAATACCGTATTTACGAAAACGAAGAGATTAAAAACATTTTTACGGCACTGGGTGTGCAGATTGGTAAAGATGGCGACGAAAGGGCTTTAAATACAGATAGGTTGCGTTACCACAAAATCATTATCATGACCGATGCCGATATTGATGGCAGCCATATTCGTACCCTGATTCTAACGTTCTTTTACCGCTACATGCGCGCATTGATTGAGAGCGGATATATTTATATTGCACAACCACCGTTGTATCTGGTTAAGAAAGGGAAAGAAGAGGTTTATTGCTGGACAGAAGAGCAGCGCGAACGTGAGGTGAAGCGTCTGGCTGGTGCAGGCCGAGAAGACAGCGTGGGTATTCAGCGCTACAAAGGTCTGGGAGAGATGAACCCCGAGCAGCTATGGGAAACAACCATGCGCCCTGACAAACGTACTTTGAAACAGGTATCTATTGAATCGGCAGCAGAGGCAGACCATCTCTTCTCAATGCTGATGGGCGATGAAGTAGCCCCTCGCCGCGATTTCATTGAACGCAACGCCAAGTATGCAAGAGTTGATATTTGATGTTTATTACCATAACAGGAAAAAGGCCGGGAATCCGGCCTTTTCCTGTTATATAGAATATCATTATTTTAATTACACCTCCCCTACACCATCAGTAATTGCCATCCGGTAAGAAACGAGTTTCTGCCCAAACTCAGTTTCATAGGCCTGCTCCATATCGGCGAGAAATGTATCAACCGCCTCTTTTTTAATCAGGTTAATGGTACAGCCTCCAAAGCCTCCGCCCATCATTCTTGAACCCACAACAGCTTCGTTTTCCAGGGTTTTTTCTACCAGAAAATCCAGCTCCGGACAGCTTACTTCATACAACTCACTTAGCCCCCTGTGGGTCTCATACATTTTCTGTCCGAAAGATATAAAATCGTTATTCAGTAAATCTTTGCAGGCCTGCTCAACCCTGTTTATTTCTTCAATTACATATCGGCATCTGTTATAGACAATCCCGGGCAATTTATCGGCCTGGCTTCTGAGCATAGCAATGCTTGCATCCCGCAAACTATTTACCTGAGGGAAAGCCTGCTGTAAAATACTGATACCCGCTTCGCATTCTGCCCTGCGTTTATTATATTCGGTATCACCCAGGTTATGCTTTACGCCCGTATTACATAAAACTATGGCGTACTCAGTGGTTTCAAACGGAAAATACTCGTAGCTTAAATCACGGCAGTCTAGTTTGATAACGGCTTTATCTTTACCATGAATAGACGCAAACATATCCATAATACCGCAATTAACCCCGGCAAAATTATGCTCGGCCTGTTGTGCTGCCAAAGCCAGGTCAATTCTGGCAAGCCCAAGGTTATACAATTGATTCAGTGCATAGCCAATGCCACTTTCAATAGCCGCAGAAGAAGACAAACCACCCCCAAAAGGCACATCGCCCCCAAATACAACATTTACGCCGAAGGGTATCTCAGCTCCTTTTCTACCCATTTCGGCCATCATCCCAATCAGGAAATTCGCCCATCCCTTCTCAGATTTATCCAATGCATCTAAAGAACACTCGTAGGCATCATCTAAATCGTAAGAAAAAAGTCTCACCTGCCGGTCTTCTCTTTTAGAAACTGCGTAGTAAATGGCCTTATCTATAGCCGCCGGTAGCACAAAACCATCGTTATAGTCGGTATGTTCACCTAACAGATTAATGCGCCCCGGGGCGCGTACAAGTATGTCTGGAGATTGGTTATATAAGTCTGAAAACTTTTGTCTGATATTTTCTGAATACATTTACTGATTGGTTTCTGTCTCTATTGGTGTTTCTTCTGATACAATTTCTGTGGGTGCGTTCTGCTGTGCAAACAAATTTGCTTCTTCAGACCCATTCTCTTCAATTTCAAAAAACATTTTATGAATATTGATAGGTTGGTCTTCTGGTGTTAGCAAACATTTTACTTTTGAATACGAACCATCTTCCTGCAATTCGTAAGCGTTTACGTTATCGCGCAGGTTATAATACAAAATTTCAATGGCATGTTTTTTAACTTCATCGTCTACGAGCTCAAACATGGACTCTATCCGCTTATCAAAACTACGCACCATGATATCGGCACTACTTCCGTATACCCTTGGCTCGCCGTTGTTATGGAAATAAAATATACGGGCGTGCTCAAGGTATAAACCTACAACCGAGCGCACGGTAATGTTTTCGCTGAGATGCTGACGCCCCGGGCGCAAGCAGCATATACCTCTGATGATAAGCTTGATTCTGACACCCGCCTGCGACGCTTTGTATAGTTCATCTATAATATACCGGTCTTCAAGCGAATTAAGTTTGATACAAATACCGCTTGGCAAGCCCTGCTGCGCATTTGATGCCTCGTTTCTGATTAGCTCAATCAGGCGGCGGCGCATATCTCTTGGCGAGGTAATCAGATAACGGTAATCACCGGGCTGCGAATGCCCCGTAATAACATTAAAAAACTCTGAAATATCTTTGGTGTAAGCCGGATTAGTGGTTAACAGGCCAATATCAGTATATAACCTGGCCGTATCTTCATTGTAGTTGCCACTGGCCAAATGCGCATACTGCACAACACGGTTGCCTTCTTTGCGCACAATCAACATCAGCTTGGTATGTGTTTTATACCAGCCGATACCATAGATAACGAAACACCCGGCTCTTTGCAGGCGTTCGGCTTCTCTGATGTTGTTTTCCTCGTCAAAGCGGGCTTTTATTTCAAACAGCGCCGACACGTGCTTGCCGTTCTCGGCGGCCTTTAACAAAGCCTGCGTAACGCGCGACTTTTTGGCCAGGCGGTAAATTGTCAGCTTTATGGCCAGCACATCGGGGTCTTCAGCAGCTCTTTCCAGCAATTGCAATACCGGCTCAAAATTATTGTAAGGGTGGTGTAACAGTAAATCCTTTTCACGTACCACCTCAAAAATATCGTTATTCTTTTCTTTTAGTCTTTTAGGGGATACAGGCGGATGGATAGGTTCCAGTTCTTCCTGAAACTCCGGATGGCGGATAATCTGCCAAAGACAGGTGTAGTCAATCAGACACTCGTCAACAAAAATATTATACTTGTCAATTTCCCACCGTTTCTGCAAAATATTTACCAGCCATTCGTTGGCATTGGCTTCTATCTCCATATACACCACACGGCCCAGCCGACGGCTTTTAATTTTCTGTTTTATTTCGTCTACAAAGTCTGACTCAATGTCATCAGACTCCTCCAGTGTAAAGTCGCCATTACGTACAATTCTGAAAAGGCTTACCGACTGAATCTCAACGTTTCGGTACAGTTTCTTTATCTCATGGCGAACAATCTCTTCAATTGGCAGAAAAAACAACTCATCATTTCTCTCAATGGTGTAGAAACGGGGCAGATTACCTGGAATCTGTACAAAAGATATCTTTTTGGTTTCGCTGTCTTCTGAAAATAGTGTAGAACGGCTTGAATCAGTTACCACGCCAAAAATAAGCGTTTTGGCAATAAGCACCGGAAACGCATGGGTGTGGTCAAAGAGCATCGGTGTAAGCATCGGATAGATGGTGTAATCAAAGTAATCCACCACCTCTGTCAACTCATTGCTGGTAAGGTCGCTAATTTTTACTACCTGAAACTTGTGGCTCTTGAACAAGGGTTTCAGTTCTTCATCAAAGATTCTGTCTTGTTCCTGACAAAACTGCCTTACTGCAGATAACAACGCCTTACGAAAAGGGATTTCTCTTAACCCCGAATAATCTATACGTTCTTTATGGTAATCAAGGTAATTATACAAGCTACCCAATCTGATGGTAAAGAACTCATCAAGATTGGAAGAAGTAATGGCCAGAAACTTCAGCCGCTCAAAAAGATTCAGGTTGCTGTCGCGGGTCTGGTCAAGCACACGTTCGTTGAATTTAAGCCAGCTCAGGTCACGGCTTATATAGTTAGACTGCTCAATGCTGTCGGCATACCGACTGATTTTTGATTCAGGAATAGCACTGCTTTTGTCGTCGCTTTTATTTGAAGTTGACCCCACTAATCCATTTAAAAATGAAAAAAGGCTACCCTTTGAGCCCCGTTCATTTGCTTTGCCTTTATTCATATCGTCCATTGCTTCAATAACAGAATGTGTCTTGCGAAGTACGTCAATTATAGCAAAAAATTCAAGTATTTAACAATAATTTAATAGTTTTATACTATTTTTTTACCCGCATCTGCACATTTTATTTGAGCGGTCAGGCATTCAGTTTCTTCCAGAGCATATCCTTTATTCCGCTTGCCCGGCGTCTTGAGATTGGCAGCATTGTGCCGTCGGCCAGGCGCACTTCTTTGGTGTCTCTTTTCCAGTTCAGTGCTTCCAGATAATTCAGGTTTAGTATATAAGATTTATTGATTCTTACAAAGTAAGTGTGTTCTTTGAGCACCTCATCAAAAAACTTCAGATGGAAGGCAGACGTAAACTTATTGTTTCGTGTATGAAAGGTGGTATAGTTAATGCTGGCTTCCAGATAAATGATTTCTTCGGGTGATATACTTATCCGTATACCATTGATCATGATGTAGAGGTTCTGGGCAACATGCTGGGTTTTAGACAGAGCGGGTTTAAAGTGTTTCATAATTGTTGGTTTTATATGCCAAATTTCAGCAGATGTACAAAAACAAAAAATCCCCAATTCTGGGGATTTTTTGCTACATGGCTACAAAACAACTAAACTAAAAAAATTAAAACCCCGAAAAACAAGCTACTTAATTAACATTATTCCTTTTATATAAAATATAAGGAAAAAGCTCTTAATAAAATTCTGTACTATTAAAACTGCATACAGTATGGTATCGTTTTTATAGGGTACAGAAAGTGCATAAATATAATCAAAAATAATAATGCTTGAGTATATCAGAAAAACACCTAATACAAGCCAGCTTTCAGTAAGGCTGAAAAGCCTTTTGTTGATATACCTTTTGGCAAGCATAAAAAGGCCAAGCCCCGACAAAAAAGTAAGGTAAAGACTGTTTATGAGTGTGCCATAGCTATTATAGTTATTAAAACCCTGCCCCAGAAAAGAATTATAAACAGAAAACCCCACAAAGGCCAGGCATAAAATGTAAACAGTTACGTTTATCCATTTCAGCTTTATAACGCCTCTCAGATAAAAACTCAAAACCACAAACTCAAGGGCTATAAACCAATAATCCAGAAAAAGGTTGTTGCTCAGGGTAATGGCTGTTATAGCATAAACTATTTCGAAAAAGGCAGTAGACAGGGCATAGAGCAAAAAGAATATCTTATGCCCTGTCCAATAACCACCTTTCTTTAGCATCATCCAGCATATTAACAGCCAAATCACATCCTGTGACCATCCGGAAAACCGATATAATCCTAGTGTAAAATCCATGCTTTAATCAGGGAGTCCTTACTGATGGTGGTGGAACTTTCTGGTTGCCGCCGCCGCCGCCGCCCATTTCATTATCAAAAGGCTGCCCCGGAATAGTAAGAAAACCTACAACGTTATCAACCGTTAAAAACTCAGAATTACCATCTTTTTTAAACTGGAATGGCAAAATCTCAACTGTATATTCTTCTTCATTAACTCTTGGCTTAGCTCTTTCTTGCAGCGAGCGCCCCTCTTTTGAACTTAGTTTGCCAATCATAAAACTTACGTGATCAATATTCGGGTGGTTCTTCCTAAGATAGCTTATTAAGATCTCCATCTGGTCAAGGCTAAGGTATAGACCCTCCTGTCTTGTTTTTTCTGTACCATTTGGTCCTTCATCCAAATCAACGTAGGTGTGTCTTTTCACTCTTTTTAATGCGGCGGAATCTCTTTTTGCAGGATCTCCATTTTGTTCGGATAGGTCTTCTTTAGTGGTTAAATCTCCCATTTTAATTGATGTTTTAGGAATTGAATAAAATATTGCTTCTCAAAATTTGTAAGGTTTTTCAGGCTGTTTTCAAAATTACCCGGTTGCCAGGGTAAACGCACTACCAATTCATTTCATTACTGATTCTCTCAAGTATCGGGGCCATTGATTCAAACCTGTCGGCTCTTTCAATATGGTTGATGATCCAGTTATCGTTAAAACCAAATTGGTTGTGTGGATTCCTTACTTTTGCGGTCGTAATAATGGTGGTAATCTTGTTATTCTGGCCAAGAAAATATATATAGGTATCGGCATCCATCCCCAAAAGGGTTTCAATTTTCACACCCGAGTCTGCAAAAGTCCCTCGGGTACCTACATTCAGAACTCTGTAACCTTTAGAAACCCTGGTTGCTGCCGCCAAAGATTTATTAAAGTTTATTTCATTATAAAACGAATCGCCTTGTGCATCAGGCAAGGCTTCCACATGTTTTAGGAAAGCACGTATCAAATCATCAGAGGTCTCATTAAAAAAGACATTTGACAAATATATTTTATCGTCATTATTTAGGTTTGGCCTATTGTTCGTCAGTAATGTTATAGTGTATTTTCGTCTTGGTCCTGAATCCGAATCATCAATTTTACCTTGCCCGTAATATCTTTCATAGGTTATATAAAAACCATTTCCCTGATTAATTGGCCAAGGGTCGTTGATGTGAATCCAGGATATGTTACAATTATCTGGCAATAGTGCCGTTTTCTCTACTTTGTCCATCACCACCAGATGAGACTGTGTATTGCTGTTCAGCTTATAATCATAAATAACTGGTTTTGAGTCTTCAAGCAATTGCTTTATCTGATGCAAACCCAACGAACCCTCTGTAAAACTTGTGTAACCAGAAAGATGTTCTGCCGTGAAATAGGCCATATCGGCATCAGGTATGGTGGTTGCCCGATACGGATATTCATTCAGCCCGATAGCATTGTTTCTAAGTTTTATAAATTCTTCCTGGCTTTTGGGTTCATCATCAAGGGCTAAAGATACCATAGCCAAAGATGCCGCCCAGCAAGAATTCATATCAGTTTGTGGTATAAGTTTCACTTGTTTTCAATCAATAATCGTTAGTCAATAATAAGCCGGGGGCATCAGGCACCTTTTAAACCAGCCGCATTGAGAGCGCTTTTACAACTGCTTCAGGCGCCGAATTGACGTGCAATTTCTCGTAAATGTTTTTTATATGGGTATGTATGGTGTTAAAACTTACATTACAGGCATCGGCTATCATTTTATAACTCATGCCTTTCACCATCAGCTGCAAAACTTCTTTCTCGCGCGGTGTCAGCGAAACGTAGGTTTGCTCTTTCATCACAAACTGATTCTGAAACATGGCCAGCACCTTGGCAGCAATGCTGGGGGTTAAATGAGACCCACCGTTGTAAACGTCAAAAATAGCTTTTACATAATTTTCTGGCTTGGGAGTCTTTAAAATATATCCGTTGGCGCCTGCGCAAATAGCAGCAAACACTTTGTCGTCATTTTCAAATACCGTCTGAATCAACACTTTTACATCACTATTCACTTTTTTGATGGCTATCATCGCTTCTATGCCCGACACCTGCGGCATCTGAATATCCATCAGCACCACATCAGGCTGGTGCCGGCTCACTAATTTTACAGCATCAGTTGCTTCGGGGTAGGCACCTGCCAACCTTAGTCCGTCTGTACCCGAAAGGTACAGCGAAAGACTTTCTCTGAGGTTTTTATTGTCTTCAAAAAGTAGTACACTAATCATTATTAAAACACTTTAACCCCATAATTTTATAAATCAATTGATTTTATGGCTATAAATATTTCTGTAAAATTACGGGGTATTTTGTTTCGCGTAAATCCCCAATTATGGTGATACCACCCCTAAATTGTTATTTCAATCAGAACTTCTGTACCCGTTTGCGCACTTGATTGCACAGATACATTCAAGTCATACTCCTGGCTGCGGTGTTTAAAGTTTTTGAGTCCGTTACCTTCAAAAATCTCATTTACATTAAAGCCTTTGCCGTTGTCGCTTACTTGTATTTTTACCATCCCCTGGCCTCTGGTTACCTGGCACGACGCATGCGTGGCCTGCGAATGCTTTGAAATATTATTAATAGCCTCTTTGTAAATCAGGTAAATATTACGCCGTTGTTCCATCGGGAATATATCCCTTTTCCCGTCAATCAGCAACTCAAAGTTAAACGTTATACCGCGGGCTGTCAGCATCTCAACACCAAAAGAACGCATTCTTTCAAATAGTTTTTCGGTAGAATCATTTTCAGGATTTATGGCCCATACGGTATCTCGCATTAACAAAACTGTCTCTTCTGAATTATCAGTAATCTTATCCAGAATGGGCAGCAAGTCCGGATTCTGCTTGATAACCTTCTTGCGAAGCAACTCAATGAATATGGCAATTGAGTTAAGGTTAGAGCCGACCTCATCATGGAGGTCGGAGGCTATCTGGTTACGGATATGCTGTAGCTTGAGTTTCTGGCGAAGGTCATAGATAAAAAACAAATAGAAGCCCGCGCCGAAAATCAATAAAATGTAAATAACAATAGATGGCCAGAACCACCATTTTTGCCAGAAAGCCTGGTTTTTATTAATACTTACCTGCGCCGCAGCCACCACCCTCTGTTTGTTATCTACCGCCTTTATCTGCAAGTGATAATTACCACCCGGCAGGTTCTGATAATGAACCGACGGGTAGTTGCTCCAGAACCAACTTTCAGACATGGGCCTGATACGGTAGAAATACCTGATTGAATTGCCTTTTACCGGATTTAACTCAATGACCAGGTTCTCGTCAGGCGCAGAAATAGAAATACCAGAGCCCGGTTTATATGGATATACCTGCCCGTTTATCAGCACTTGTCTGATAGAAATCTGAGCATGAGTAGATATACTAAGTAGCAGTATAAAAAATGCTGAATATGTATATTTTTTAAACAAAACCGGATTAATAGGTAACCGAAATACTAAAAAAAAGACAATTAATCCAAATCATCCACAGAATTTCTTTAATAATTACAGAAACAAAAACGGCCATCGGGGAAAATCCTCAATGGCCGCTCTGGTATATAGGTAACAAGTGTTATACGCCTAACAAAATTCTGGTTGGGTCTTCTAACAATTGTTTTACTCTCACTAAGAAACTTACTGAATCTTTACCATCAATGGTGCGGTGGTCATAACTTAATGCCACGTACATAATTGGACGAACCACGATTTCGCCATTCACAACAACTGGTCTTTCAACAATATTGTGCATACCCAGAATAGCCGATTGCGGCGCGTTAATGATAGGCGTAGACAACATTGAGCCAAAAATACCACCATTGGTGATAGTAAAGGTACCACCTGTCATTTCTTCAATAGTCAGCTTGTTGTCTCTTGCTTTTACAGCCAGACGAACAACCTCTGATTCAACACCTGCAAAACTAAGTTGTTCGGCATTTCTGATTACCGGCACTACCAGGCCGCGTGGTGCAGAAACCGCAATGGCGATATCGGCGTAGTCGTTATACACAATTTCATCGCCATCTATGTAGGCATTCACTACCGGAAACTCTTTCAAGGCAATGGCACACGCTTTGGTAAAGAACGACATAAAGCCAAGACCAACACCGTGAATCTCTTTAAATTTATCTTTGTACTTGGCTCTCAGATCCATAATAGGTTTCATATCCACCTCATTGAAAGTCGTAAGCATGGCTGTTTCCTGTTTTACGGCCACCAGACGTTTCGCAATGGTTTTACGCAGGCTTGTCATTTTTTCTCTGCGCGATATTCTCCCTTCAATACCAGACGCCACCGGAGCAGGTGCAGCAGGCGCTTTAGCAGCCGGTGCGGCAGGAGCAGCACTTGGTTGCGGTGCAGGCGTTGCTTTCAATGCATCTTCTTTGGTAATACGGCCACCAACACCGGTACCTTGTACATTGGCAGGGTCAATACCCTTTTCGGCCAATACTTTGGCAGCAACCGGCGACGGATGCCCTGCCGCATAGCTATTACCGGCCTCAACAGGTGCTTGAGCTGCGGCAGCAGGTTGCTGAGCAGCAGCTGGTGCCGGTGCTGAGCTTGCCGCCGCGCCTACGGCTATTCTGGCAACTATGCCACCGATAGGCACTACGTCACCAGCTTGGGCAACTATGGTTAACACTCCGCTCTCTGGCGATGGCAGTTCAAAAGTGGCTTTATCTGATTCCAGCTCGCAAATCACCTCGTCCATTTTCACACTGTCGCCGTCTTTTTTGCTCCAGGAGGCTATGGTAACTTCAGAAATTGATTCACCTACTGCCGGTACTACCACATCAATGGTTTTTGATGCCGCAGCGGGTGCAGGTTCAGCAGCCGGTGCAGGAGCTTTCGCTTCTTCTTTTGGTGCTTCTGCCGGGGCAGGAGCCGCCGCAGCCGCAGGGGCGCTGTCTTTAGTATTGTTATTAGAATCTTCAATTTTGCAAATCAAAGCTCCGATTGGCAACGTTGTACCTTCGGCTGCTATAATTCTTAAAATACCGTCGGCTTCTGCGGGGAGTTCAAAAGTGGCTTTGTCAGACTCCAGCTCACAGATTACCTCGTCCATTTTTACAAAGTCACCATCTTTTTTTGTCCAAGAAGCGATAGTTACCTCGCTTACTGATTCGCCCACCGAAGGGACTTTCATTTCTATTGCCATAACTTGTTTATTGCTAAGTTATTGATATCGATATATTTATTTTTCTTACGGTTACTTACTTGTTAAACGCTTTCTCAACAATTTCGGACTGCTCTTTCGCATGTATTTTGGTGTATCCTGTGGCAGGTGATGCGCTCGACTTACGGGCAATTACATTACCTACACCAATTTGAGGAAACTCCCGCAACACAAAAGACCAGTAGCCCATGTTTTCAGGTTCTTCCTGTACCCATATTACCTCTGGCTTTTTGTATCTGGCCAGATGTGCTTCTATCTGTTTGGCAGGGAACGGGTGCAGTTGCTCAACACGGATAATGGCTACGTCGGTACGTTGTTCTTTTTGTTGCTTATCTAACAAATCGTAATAAACTTTACCGCTGCACAATAATACGCGTTTTACCTTTTTAGGGTCGGCAAAATCGTCACCGATAGTCTCCTGGAAGCGTGTACCCTCGCCAAAGTCTTCTATTTTAGAAATAGCCATTGGATGGCGTAACATAGACTTGGGCGACATGTGGATACATGGCTTACGGAATGGTAATGCTACCTGACGGCGCAACATGTGGAAGATATTGGCAGGCGTTGTACAGGCACATACATACATGTTGTACTCGGCAGCCAATTGCAGATAACGCTCAGGGCGGGCATTTGAGTGCTCAGGCCCCTGGCCTTCATAACCATGTGGCAGCAACAAAACAAGGCCGTTCATGCTGTTCCATTTTGATTCTGAAGCGGCAATAAACTGGTCAATCATAATCTGCGCACCATTCGAGAAATCACCAAACTGTGCTTCCCAGATAACAAGCGCGTTCGGGTTAGCCATTGAGTAGCCATACTCAAAGCCCATTACACCGTATTCAGCCAGAAGCGAATTGTATATTTCAAATTTACCCTGATTTTCGTCTATATGGGCCAGATTGGTATATAGCTGGTTGGTATCGGCATCATGCAACACTGCGTGGCGGTGCGTAAACGTACCACGTTGTACATCCTGGCCTGTAATACGCACTATTCTGCCTTCGTCAAGGATGGCGCCATAGGCCATTAACTCACCAACCGACCAGTTAAAGGGCTTCTCCTGTGCAAAAATGGCACGTCTTTCATCCAGTACTTTTTCAATCTGCTTCAAAGGTTTGAAACCATTCGGCACGTTTGATAAAGCCTTCCCGATTTTCTCAATAGTAGCCGTTGAAATACCTGTAACCGGCGATTGCTCAAAATCTTCAGGCACTGAGCGACGCAGTTTTTCCCAGTCTTCTTCCAGTTTTGGTTTCTGATAAGGCAGTTGCTTTTGTTTTACTTTGGCAAGTAAATCCTGCAATTCGCCTTCAAATTGTTTTTTCAGTTCTTCCGAGAATTTTGCATCTGCCTCTCCGCGTTCCATCAATTCCTGCAGATAAATCTCTCTGGTGTTCGGGTGGGTATCAATCACCTTATACATGGTTGGCTGGGTCATACGCGGTTCATCCGATTCGTTATGGCCGTATTTACGGTAACAAATCATGTTCACGAACACATCGCGGTTAAATTCCTGACGGAATTCGGTAGCCAGTTTCATGGTATAAACCACTGCCTCGGGGTCATCTCCGTTTACATGGAAGATAGGCGCATCGATAATTTTGGCGATGTCGGTACAATAGATAGACGAACGGGCGTCTTCAAAGTCGGTTGTAAAGCCAACCTGGTTATTAATTACAAAATGAAGCGTACCCCCGGTATAATAACCCGGCAGGTTAGACATCTGCGTTACTTCATATACAATGCCCTGACCGGCAACGGCCGCATCACCATGAATGATGATAGGCAGAATTTTGTCATAAATATCGTCACGGTCGTTTGGTTTCACGGCCGCTTTCTCGTAGTGTGCATCGGCTCTGGCACGTGCATAACCTGTTACCACCGGATTAACGGCCTCCAGGTGAGAAGGGTTAGCCATCAATTTAAGGCTCACTCTTTTTCCTTCCGGGGTTTCTACCTGGCTTGAATACCCCATGTGGTATTTCACGTCGCCGTCTGTATAGGCATCCAGCTGAATGTTTTCTTCAAACTCATTGAAAACCTGCTCGTAAGGCTTTTGCAGAATATTGGTCAATATATTCAAACGGCCACGGTGCGCCATACCAATTACCACTTCTTCTACTCCCAGTTCGGCGCCACGGTTAATGGCAATGTCTAATGCAGGAATGGTAGATTCACCACCTTCAAGCGAGAAACGTTTTTTACCCAGGAATTTGGTGTGAAGGAAATTTTCAAAATTTACGGCCTCGTTCAGTTTTTCAAAAATCCGTAGTTTCTGCTCACGGGTTGGCGTAAAGTTCAGGTACTCCTGTTCAATTTTCTTACGCAACCAGTTTTTAGCCTGGCGGTCGCGGATATATAAATATTCAAAACCAATTTTGCCCAGATATACTTTTTTAAGTGCATCAACAATTTTGCGCAAAGAGGCGGCTTCACCAAAAAGCTCTACTCCGGCCTCAAAAACTGTATCCAGATCTGCATCAGACAAATTAAAATCGGCCAGGTCAAGCATTGGCTTGCGGTCTTTCCGCGGCCCGATAGGGTTTATTTTAGATAGCAGGTGCCCGCGAGAGCGGTACCCTCTGATGAGGTGCACCACTTCCATTTCCTTGCGTGTGTGCTCTGCACTGGCAGATGTTATACCGGCAGGTTTGGCAGCTACTCCGTTAGTGCCGTTCGATTGTCCGTTTCCACTATAAGCCTGATGAAACTCAAAACCTTTGAAGAAATTCTGCCAGCTTTCGTCAACAGAAGTAGGATCTTGTTTGTATTGTTGGTAAATAGCGTCCAATGCGGCTACGTCAGCATTGGCGATGTACGAGAATTGGTCCATTGAGAATTTTAAAATTATTAAATGCTCGTTTCGGAGAACGATAATATTTAGTCGTAAAACCGCATAAAACCTGCTCTGGTGAGGGGAAAATCTTAAACTAACCGTGTCTTCAAACCCCCACTTGCCAAAACGCTACAAAGTTACAGTAAGGTATTCAATAAAATAACAATTTTTTTACTAAAATCATTGTCTTTCGGATGAAAGAAAACAGAATAGTTACATTTGATATGAAAACAATTTTCAGTTCCTGACTTTCAGTGTTTCAAAGGCTCAACAAAGCCCATGAAATAAATAAAAATCCCTCCGGAAAGAGGGATTTCATATTAATAGTATTTCATGCGACTGGAGCTGCCGTATTCGCCCAAAAACTCATAGCGGATATACAGCTGAAAAATACCTCTCTGCTGGAAAATCTCCTGCGATGCCGAACCTGAATAAGCCAGCGGTCTAAAATCATAAGACCCGCCCAGACGGAAACTCTCACCCAGTTGAAATTCTGCCATTGGTATTATTTTATTTACCTTTCTACCCATGTGTGTTTCTGCTCTGTATAATAGGCCCAGGCCTATCTGCTCGTTCATCCATACCTTCGCTGTCAGAAAAACACCTGGTTTTTCACCTTTGCTGGTTTCCAGCGTACCGCTAATGTTGAGCATTACGTTTTCTGGTTCTCCTACCGACGCCCCAATCATGGTATAAACCGGTTGTTTGCTATTATACAGGCCATCGCTTATCAGTAAAACAGGTTTAGAAAGGCCTACAAAAAACTGTTTGGTAGAAAGCATACCTCCTAAACCCAGATACGGGAACATTTGTTTGACACCCGTGCCGGATAATATAACGGGCTGATAGATGAATCCGGCGTTGGCGCCTACAGAAACCGTAAGCCCGTTTCTGAACTGCTCGCGATAGGCATAAGACAACTTGGCGCCGGCGTTATCAAAACCACTTACATTACTGTTATACGCCTGCAAACCAAGGCCCCCTTTACCTTGCTGTATAACGCCATCCATAGAAAAAAGCTGATAAACCTGCTGAGGGCGCAACGTACCATTAAACTGGTTACCAAACATACCATTGAGGCTGAAAGTCTCCCGGGCTCCAGTCATGGCAGGGTTTAAAGCAAGAAAATTAAACTGAAACTGCTCTTCAAGTATAGATTGCGCCCTAACCATAGTAGCCATGGGTAAGAGCATTAAAAAGAGGTATTTTCTCATGAATTGCCTTTTGGTCAATTAATTGTCAAAACAACAAAAATAAACGCAATTTAGAAATAGAAATTAGAAGAAGATGAAATTTCGTTCAGATAGGGAGCCGAAGCCTGCGCGCCCATACGCGTTACTGAAAGCGAAGCGGCCTTGCAGGCCAGCTCAACGGCAGACCGCCAGTCTTTTTTATAAGCCAGTGCAACAGCCAGTGTGCCATTAAACACATCACCTGCGGCGGTGGTGTCTATGGCTTCAACCATTGGCGCGTCCATAAAAAACGAAAGGTATTCGTTTCTGAAATACGCCCCCCTATCACCCAAAGTAATAATTACATTTCGTACGCCCTTATCAAGCAATACCTGTGCGGCTTCTTCAACAGCGGCATCATCAGTTACCTCAATGCCGGTCAGTATGCCTGCCTCTGTTTCATTGGGGGTTATCAGATATAATAACGGATAAAGCTCTTGCGGCAGTTGCTGTGCCGGAGCAGGGTTAAGAATTACCTTACTTTCGGTTTTAACCCCCAGTTGAGCAGCAAAAAATACAGTTGCCAGTGGTGTCTCCAGTTGTATCAGTACCACTTCGGCTCCTTCAATTTCTGATTCTGCCTTCAGAATATCTTCTGCCGACAACGTATCATTAGAGCCGGGAGCCACCACAATATTGTTTTCTCCGGCTTCATTCACAATAATTAAAGCTGTACCCGAGGCTTTTTCGGCATCAGTAATGATATAGTCTGTATTGATTTTTTCATTCCGGAAACCCTCAACGGCCTGCTTGCCGAAAATGTCGTCTCCTACTTTGGCAATAAACACCACGTCTCCTCCCATACGGGCAGCCGATACAGCCTGGTTCGCTCCTTTCCCACCGGCAAACATAAAAAATGTGCCTCCCAATATAGTTTCCCCGGGTTTGGGGAAACGGCTCGTTTTCACCACCATATCGGTGTTCGAACTGCCTATCACTACTATTTTTGACATATCTAAAAATTTTGTGGATGTTATCTTGCTGCTATTATCAAGCCCAACCCCGTTAAGTAAAGCAGCAGCATTACATTAAGTATAGTTGATGTACCCCGGGGTGCATTTCTGAACTCTTTCCAGATAAAAATACCCCAGATGGCTGCTACCACAGTAGCCCCCTGCCCTAATCCGTATGAAATGGCTGTTCCGGCTTTATCAGATGCGATAATGCTAAAGGCCATACCCATACACCAGATTACCCCACCTAACACACCCGTCAGGTGATTTTTCATGCTCCCTCTAAAATAACTGCCGTAGCTAACGGGTGTTCCCACAAAAGGCTTCCACATCAGCAATGAATTAAACAAAATATTGCTTAAGAAGATGCCTATCGAAAAAAAGAACACAGCTGTGTAAGGGCTTAGCTTTCCGGCTTCTGGTACTTCAAAGTTCTGGAACATGGCCTGCGCCACATATTTGTAGAAATAGCCCATCAGCACCCCGGCCACTACCGAGAGAATCAATCCTTTTGAAGAAACACCCTTTGCCTGTGCAACTGCGCGCCTGTAAGCATAGGCATTAATCAATATGGCAGCAGCAATAAGCCCTACACCAAGAAAAATAAGTGATGAATTACCAACCGGGTTATCCAGGTAGTTCACAATCACGCCAATCACCAGCGCCAGACCAATACCAACCGGAAAAGCCACTGCCATACCTGCAATAGATATAGCCGCACCCAAAAGAATATTAGCTGCGTTGAAAACCACCCCGCCCAGCATGGCCGAGCTTACATTGCTGGCATCAGCCTGTTGCACATCAGCAATAAAGCTTCGCCCTTCGGTGCCGTTGCTGCCCAGTGTAAATGCCAGAAAAGTAGCTAGCAGTACGATACCGGTTACGTAGTCCCAATAAAATAATTCAAAACGCCAGGTAGCCGCCGCCAGTTTTTGGGTATTGGCCCATGAACCCCAGCACAACATGGTAATAATACAGAACAGTACGGCAAGCGGATATGTTTCTATGATAAACATTTGGCCTGATGATTAGAGGTGAAATGATTGACTATTTCTTTTTAGGCTGGTGCATCATGTAATCTTCAATGATGGTTGCTACTTCTGCAGGGGGCATTTTCTCTGTCAGGTACATCAGTTTCTCACCGGGTATCAGCACATTTGTGCCATCCTCCTTAATCTCCAGATTCAACTTTCTGTAAGAGAAATAGGGTTCAATACCTCTAATGGCTACCAGAACGGCGGTCTGGTCCCAGCTGTTACGCCCCTGGGTGTTCTTATCTTTTGCCAAAGCTACCTGATACGCATCTTTCACGGGGCTGTTCTGGATATCATCATTGTTTATCAGTCGAATACCTGTTCTTATTTTCTCGCCGATCTCAAAACCACTGAGCAGCATTGGTGTATTCCATTCAGTAAATACCTTTTGCGATGCTCTGGCATCAATATGCACATTAAATTCACGGAAACGCTGGTTTTTATCCAGCCCGGCAGCCATAGATACCAACGATTTTACTTTTTTTCTGATGAGGTCTTTTCCTGAAAGTTTTGAAAACTCATCTGGCCGGGAATCAAGCAAATCGGCCAGATTGGTAAAAAAGCCAACCGTTATAATAGTTACAGACTGGTCTGGCTGTTTTGCCAGAATCCTGCGGTAAAGTTTCACCGCCTCAGTGGCTTCGGCATTTGCTTTTAAGTTATGAGGATATTTATCTATTATAAAATCTGCCCACTTTTGCGAACAGTTCATGTTGGGTTTTTCTCTTTTGGTAATACCAACCGGGATATCCGGACGACCGAAATATGTATTCAGTACGCTGATGGTAGGTGCGGTGGTTTCAAAGGAATTGCATGAAATAGTGGCCAGAATCTTCGCTTCGCCAGCATCGGCCAGGGCATGCAGCAGGGCCATCGCGCCTACGTCGTCATAATCAGGTGCGATGTCGGTATCAAAAATAACTGAAACTGGCTTACTTTTCTGAGCAGAAAGACACAGGCTTAGCATGCAAAGTACGATGGCAAGAAACTTTGGCATTGATATAAAGAGGTTAAAGGCTGAACTTGTTCTCAAAAATAAAAAATAAAAGTAGAAACTGAAACAGAAACGGCTGATAATAAATGCTCACAGGGTCATTTAAAAATTGAATCTAATCAAGTAAACAATGGGTTTATTTTATATTTCTATCTAACTTGCCTGCCGAAAACCTCATTCCCAATCTATGAAATACCTTCTTTTACCAGCTTTTATTTTTGCGGTTTCATTTACTTATGCACAACGGGTTGACGTATGGCTTACCAATGCCGATAAATCTGCCCTGTTTCAAAAACAGGCCCAGGCCTTACAGTTTGTGGATGATAAAACTGACTGCCCCACCATTTTTGTAGATGATACAAAGAAATTTCAGACCATGGATGGCTTTGGCTTTACGCTTACAGGGGGTAGTGCCACATTGATTAATAAACTGGGCGAAACCGAAAAGGCCAATTTACTGAAAGAACTTTTTGCTACCAATGGTAACAATATAGGCATCAGTTACCTGCGTATCAGCATCGGCGCATCTGATTTAAGCGACCATGTGTTTACTTATAACGACCTGCCTGCCGGAGAAACCGATGTGACTATGAATAAATTCAGTCTGGCTGAAGAGCAAAAAGACCTTATTCCTGTTTTGAAGCAAATACTGAAAATTAATCCGACAATTAAGATACTGGGTTCGCCCTGGACGCCCCCGGTTTGGATGAAAACCAACGGCAACTCAAAAGGAGGCAGCCTGAACCCCGAATACTACCAGGCTTA
Organism: Emticicia fluvialis; assembly: GCF_024793945.1. NCBI lineage: Bacteria > Pseudomonadati > Bacteroidota > Cytophagia > Cytophagales > Leadbetterellaceae > Emticicia > Emticicia fluvialis. Next base: position 43,577 of record NZ_JANUSD010000018.1, on the reverse strand, counting down.
TGCCAGATACCTTACCCGCTACATACAGGCCATGCAAAAAGAAGGCATCAGAATTGACGCCATAACCATTCAAAACGAACCTTTGCACCCCGGCAACAACCCAAGTTTATTGATGCTGCCAGATGAACAGGCCACTTTTATCAAAAAAAATCTGGGTCCGACGTTTAAAACCAGTGGTATTAAAACCAAAATTGTACTGTATGACCACAATGCCGACCGCCCGGATTACCCCATCAGTATTCTGAACGACCCCGAAGCACGTAAATATATTGATGGCTCGGCTTTCCACCTGTACGGCGGCGCAATTGAAGCCCTGAAAGATGTTCATGAAGCACATCCTGACAAAAACCTGTACTTTACCGAACAATGGATTGGTGCCCCGGGCAATTTTGCGGGAGACCTGAAATGGCATATAAAAAACCTGATTATTGGCGCACCCAGAAACTGGTGCAGAAATGTGCTGGAATGGAATCTAGCTGCAGACCCGAAACAAAACCCACATACTGACGGCGGTTGCACCGAGTGCCTGGGAGCCTTAACTATTGGCAAGTCTATCATCAGAAACCCGGCTTATTATATTGTGGCACATGCCTCTAAATTTGTACGCCCGGGTTCAGTGCGGGTAGCTTCAAACATTACCTTGTCTCTGGCCAATGTGGCCTTTAAAACCTCAGGTGGCAAAACAGTACTGTTAGTACTGAATGAATCTGACAAACCGCAATCTTTCACAATTTCTTTTAAAGGCAAAACGCTGAGCCAGGCCCTTAATGGTGGGTCTGTGGCTACTTATGTTTGGTAAAGAGGAATGAAACCCCATCCTTACCCTTCCCTACTTGGGTCGCCCCAACATGGGGAAGGGTTTAATTTCTGCAAGCCCCATCATCTCCTCAGTAAGATTCACCAGGCTATCCATCCCATCCAGCCAGTGAATAGCTAATCCTTTTTTTTCCATGCTTCTGAAGAACGTCATCTGTCGCTTGGCAAACTGGTGTATGGCTACTTCCAGTTTTTTTACCATATCATCATAGGCCGTATGCCCAAGCAAATATTCCGTAATGAATTTATATTCAAGCCCATAAAATACCAGTTTCTCAGGGCTTACACCCGCATTCAGTAAGCCTTGCACTTCTTCTATCATTCCACTGGCCAGTCTGCTATATAATCGCGCGGTTATTCTTTCCCGGCGTATCTCGGTCGGTATCTTTATCCCGAAAATAATTGCATCAGATATACTTTCATTATCTTTCTTTACGGCATTATTGCTACTGTTGAATTTTGCCACCTCAAAAGCCCTGATTAGTCTTTTTTTAGTAGAGACATCGGCATCAGGGTAAAACACCTGGTAATCTTGCCTAAAAAGACACAATAAATCTTCATAGGTTCGGGTGTCCAGTTCATTTCTCCATTCTTCATTAACAGGTACCTGTGTGTGCTGATAGCTTTTCAAAACTGCCTCTATATACATACCTGTTCCACCGCAAAGAATGGGTACTTTGCCCCTTGCCGTAATATCCTGATATGCCTGTATGCAATCTTTTTGGAATCTTGCTACGTGGTAATCGTTACCGGCCTCAACTATATCTATCAGATGATACGGAATTACCTTTCCGGAGCTATGCGTATAATCTTCATAGTCTTTGCCAGTACCTATGTTCATTCCTTTGTACACTTGTCGGCTATCTGCACTGATAATTTCACCATCAATCATTACAGCCAGCTCAACAGCAAGCCGGGTTTTGCCCGATGCCGTTGGCCCTAAAAGCACTATCAGTCTCGGTTTATTGCTCATTTACCGGTTCTTTTAATTTTAGTAAATATTTCCAGCTTCCGGCGTTCCAGACTTTCCGGTTATTGTTTCCAACCTTTGGGTTCCATCGTCTGTTCAGGTTTTCATCCAACTCAAAGGCTTTGGGCGGTAATAATTGCAACCTTTCAAAACCCAGTTTTTCATAACTGGCACCGTCTGACCAATCAGCATCTGCGTATGTCATAATATCATCAGGCTTTTGTTCTTTTATAAACGTCTGCAATAGTTTATCAAAACCACCTACTACCGTAAACCCTTTCAGATTGGCAAAGCGTATCAGCTCAAAACTACGGTAAGAAATGCCCTCTCTCACAAAAGTTCTGGCTGTGCTGAACGAGGCAACCGCAACCAGGATTTCTTCAGTTATATCAGAATTTTTCAGGAGTATCCGGCTAAAAATATTCTTCTCGGTATCAATTACCCTAAAGTAACGTTTGGGTAAATACAAGCCATATTTAAACTTGGCTGAGGTAGAAATCTGCAGGTGGTGTTCGTTCAGGAAACCGTCAAGCGTTGCTTTATCAATGCGCCTGCTCAGGCACAACCGCGCCGGAATAGTAGCCGATTGGCCAAGAATAGACAACAACCTTGATTGTATGACCAATTTGCGGGTAAGCCAGAGGTCTTCCCAAAGATGCACAATTTTAATGCCCGATTCAGCAAATTGCAAGGTCAGGCTTTTAAAGAAATCCCCATCCTCTGCCTGCGGTTCTAAATTAATACAATGAATAACGGTTTGTTTGTCTGAAAGATACAAAAACGTATATGGCGAAAAAGGGAATGCATCAGGATTAATCAGCAACGGTGCAGAACTGTTTTGTTGAATAAAGGCGGCTATTTCGGTACTGAATGATTCCAAATTTATTTAATTTTTAAGTGCTGCTTCAATTTTTAATATCTGTTATACGTTTAAATAACAAAATAGCTAAAAAACTTCCGGAAATAATAAATCTGTTTTCTAATGAAGACCCTGCGTTTTTTTGCCTTGATGCTGGCAATTGCAACTATATCCATTACGGCTTTCGGGCAATCAACACGTACCTATCTATTACAGGAGGCTGATGATTACTTTAAAGCAGGCCGTTATTGGGACGCCTTTTTTCTGTACCGCGAGTGCGCCAAATTACCTGAATTTCAGTCGGAAAGCAAAGTATCAGACCAGATTAGCTATTCGTCGCGGGCGCTTTTTCTTACCAGGAAATTTCAGGACTTTGCAGCGATACGGAGGTATGAACCTGCCAAAAGTAATCTGATTGAACTCATTAACATAAACCCCAATGACCCGAACCGCGGGCAGTTACCCAGAATTACACTGGCACAAGGCGCTGAGTTGCACCGCCTGGCTTGGCGGCAGCCCACACCACAGGCCACGGCAGATATGCTGAAAAGAGCCATAGCTTATTATCATCAGGCCATCAGAGAGGGATTAATTGACGCATCAATTGCCACTTCTATCAAACAAGCCGAAGCGTCAATTAAAGATACTGGTGTAAAAGATGCTGAACCGGCAATTAATGCAGACCCTGTACTTAAAACAAATACAACGCCCGCACAGAATACGGCTCCGGTTGCCAGCCCCAGAAAAGCCGGAAATGCCCCTCCGGAAGTAATTATTTTGCCAGGCACACAAAGTACGTCTCAACCCAAAAAGAACTAAAAGTTTATTTAATAGCAAAAACAGGCAGGCAAATAATAGGTATTGCCTGCCTGTTTTAGTTTTGCAGGCATTAAATATGCGTTTGGTTTTAATCTGCTCATTGTCTTTGGTTAATTTTTGATGGCCATCAGCAAGTAATTGATATATTTGTGCTTTTAATTTCTTACAAAAAAATCAGTATTATGCCATTAGAAATCGGAGATACCTACAAACACGAATTTCGTTTTTCGCAGGATGACGTCATTAAATTTGCAGAAGTAACCGGCGATAAAAACCCCTTGCACCTGGACGCCGATTATGCAGCCCAAACACGCTTCAAACGCCCCATTATTCATGGCCATTTAAGCAGTAGTGTTTTTACAAGGGTATTGGGTATGGAGTTTCCGGGCGAAGGTTCAGTGTATATGAAACAGGAAACGGAGTATTTGTTTCCGATGTTTGTAGATACAGACTACGAAGTAATTTTTACGGTAATGACTGTTGACAAAGAAAAGCATATTGCTGAAATAGCCGGAGAGGTTTTTATTAAAGGAACATCTCGCCGAACCATCAGAGGGCTGGCTACGCTAATGCATACCGAAAAAATATAAAAAGGTAAGCTCATGACTGAGCTCACCTTCTTCTTTAATCTCTTTCACAATAAATGTGGTTTTCATTGGGCATTTTTTATTGATTGTACTTCGGCCCTTGTGGCTTTCGCCCAGGCAGCCAATTGCGCCATACCGGCTCTTACTCTTGTGCCGGCAGCTTTATTGCCTTTGTCGTAAAATTTGTCAAAATCCCCTTGCAGAGAAGCAACTAGGTCACTAAGTTCTTTGTACTTATTCATGGTAATTGTAACAGATTTGGTTAAAAAATAGAATTACTTACTCAAACTATGAATTATTAGCACTTGCAAGTTAGAGATATTGATAAATATTACAAATTTTTCTAAAGAAAATACTATAAAAAACAGCATATTTTTGTACCAGAAAGTAAAAAAGTCAGGTTGTGGCCTGACTTTTTTACTTTCTATATTAAAATAGCCTACAAAAACCATTCTTAAAGACCCTTTCTGCCTGTTTATCAGGCTACTGTAAGTGATGCATATTCACCGGCTTTAAGCTTGGCCTGAACTTTTTCAAAGCACTCCATGGTATATTCAACGTCCTCAAGTGTATGAGATGAAGTAGGAATAATACGAAGCATAATTACCCCTTTAGGAACCACCGGATAAATGATAACAGAACAGAAAATACCCATGTTTTCTCTCAGGTCACGTATCAGATTGGTAACGGTAGGTAAATCATAATTACCATGCAGGAAAACCGGGGTAACCGGCGACGAGGTATCACCAATATCAAAACCACGTTTACGGAAACCATCCTGAAGTGCATTAACAATTGTCCAGAGGTTTTCTTTGTATTCAGGGTGTTTCTTTATAAGTTCAAGCCGTTTCATACCACCCAGAACATAAGGCATAGGTAATGCCTTGGCATAAGTTTGCGAGCGCATATTGTATTTCAGAAACATCACCACATCCGGGTCGGCAGCAATAAACGCTCCTATAGCCGCCATTGACTTGGCAAACGTACAGAAGTGCAGGTCTACTTCATCCTGAACCCCAAAATGCTCGGGTACTCCCGCTCCGGTGGCACCCATTGTTCCGAAACCATGCGCGTCGTCAACCAATAAACGGAAACTGTATTTTTTCTTCAGCTCAACAATTTTATCAAGACTGCCCACTTTACCCGACATCCCGAAAACCCCTTCTGTTATCACCAGAACTCCACCGCCTCTTTCATCAGCCAATTTGGTAGCCCTTATCAGGTTTTTTTCAAGGCTCTCCATATCATTGTGCACATATTTGTAATATTCGCCACCTTTGGCTTTGTGCAGGCGTATACCGTCTATCAGGCAGGCGTGGCTTTCGGCATCATACACAATCACGTCCCGGCGGTCAACAATACACTCAATAACCGACATAACCCCCTGATAACCATAGTTAAGCAAAAATGAGTCTTTTTTACCTACAAAGGCCGCCAGCTCTTTCTCAAACGCCTCGTGCAGTTCTGTGTTTCCGGTCATCATACGCGCTCCCATAGGGTACGCCAGACCATATTTTTCTGCCGCCTCTGTATCGGCTTTACGTACTTCCGGATGATTGGCCAAACCCAGATAATTGTTTAGCGACCAGTTCAAAACTCGTTTGCCGTTAAACTCCATATAGGGCCCCAGTTCGCCGGTTAGCCTTGGAAATGAATAATAGTGGTGAGAATTAAGCAGTTTTGCCTGTGTGCCGATATGACCTAAATCGCTAATTGTTTTGTCAAAAATATCTTTTGCCATTATGTTAAGTATGAATGAAGGAACGTAACATTGCGTTGCCTGATTGAATTAACAATAAAATGATGAAGAAGTCTCCATTTTTTAACAAAAGTATCATTTTTTAGAATTGATAACAAACCCATCACGGAGGCTCCGGTTTTTTTTACGGAAATATCCAAGATTTTTGCTCTAAATTTCAAAAACAAACAGAATTTTACTGTTAATTAGTAGTAAAAAACAGGCTGCCCAGCAACGAATGCGGGCAAAGCTGCCATTAAATTGACTATGCCAGACATCAGAAAAATTCTTGTAGCCAACAGAGGTGAAATAGCGCTGCGTGTTATGCGTACCGCACGGGAAATGGGTATCAGAACGGTTGCCGTTTTTTCAGAAGCAGACAGAAACGCCCCTCATGTTAAATATGCCGACGAGGCCGTATGTATCGGTCCTCCGCCTTCTAAAGAATCATATCTGCTCGGTGATAAAATCATTGCAGTAGCCCGGGAGACCGGCGCCGATGCCATTCATCCGGGATACGGTTTCTTATCAGAAAACGCCGGGTTTTCAAAAGCAGTAAAAGAGGCGGGCTTAATTTTTATCGGCCCATCGGCAGAGTCTATTGAAATCATGGGCGATAAGCTCTCCTCCAAACATGCCGTTGCCAGCTATAACATACCCATGGTGCCAGGCACCCCTGATGCCATTACAGACCGCGATGCCGCCAAAGCCAAAGCCGCCGAAATTGGGTATCCGGTTCTGATAAAGGCCAGTGCCGGTGGCGGTGGCAAGGGCATGCGTGTAGTAGAAAGCGAAGCAGATTTTGATGAACAAATGGACCGCGCCGTTGGAGAAGCCATATCAGCTTTTGGTAATGGCTCATGCTTTATTGAAAAATACATAACCAAGCCCAAGCATATTGAAATACAGATAATGGGCGACCAACACGGTAACGTTGTCTATTTGTTTGAGCGTGAATGCTCTATTCAGCGCCGCCATCAGAAAGTGATAGAAGAGGCGCCATCGGCAGTGCTTACACCGGCCATCAGAGAAGGAATGGGTATATGCGCCGTTAACGTAGCCAAAGCCTGTAATTATTATGGAGCAGGTACGGTAGAATTTATTGTAGATGAAAATCTGGATTTCTATTTTCTGGAAATGAATACCCGCCTGCAGGTTGAGCACCCGGTTACAGAGCTGATTACAGGTATAGACCTGGTAAAAGAAATGATTCATGTGGCAGAAGGCAAACCGCTTAGTTTCCGCCAGGAAGATTTACAGATAAAAGGTCATTCGATAGAGGTGCGGGTCTGCGCTGAAGACCCTGCCAACAATTTTCTGCCTAACGTGGGTACCTTACAGACCTACGTTCGTCCGCAAGGGAACGGTGTACGGGTAGATGACGGCATAGAAGAAGGCATGGAAATTCCTATCTATTATGACCCCATGATAGCCAAACTTATTACCTATGGCAACGACCGCACCGAGGCTATTGAAAAAATGATACGAGCCATAGACGAATACAAAATTACAGGAGTTGCCACTACCCTGCCATTCTGCAAATTTGCTTTACAGCACGAAGCATTTGTGAGTGGTCAATTCGATACCCGATTTGTCAGCCTCTACTTCACGCCTGAGGTGCTTCAACAACCAGCCGACAAAACAGAACTGGAAATTGTTGCAGCCCTGGCTGCCGAATTACTAACGAACAAAGGCAAACTTAAATCGCAGAATAACCTGGCGGTGTCTGTTGACAATATAAGCCCATGGCGCCAGAACCGGGCAAAATTAAGGTAAACAATAAATAAAACATGAAAACGCTCACTTTACTTTTGCTGTCTTTAACTATACTGACCACCGCTGCCCAGGAGCTGAAACTGGTAAGGAATAGCTCGCAGCCGAATCCGTTTACTAATTATAAGGAAGAATACTATGTACTGAAAAACGACAAAAAAATCAGGCAAGGCTCGTATAAAAAATGGGTAAATGGAAAGATTTCGCTGGAAGGCTTTTACAAGAACGATAAAATGGATAGTACCTGGACAACCTTTAGCTCACTTGGCTATATCATTTCTTCCGGTAATTATGCTAATGATACTAAGGTTGGTATATGGAAATTTAATGATAAAGATGGGTTGGAACAGGAGTATAATTACAGCACCAATATGCTGGTTTATTTCAGGCCTGAAAAAACACCAACCAATTATGCCATTATAAAAGGTACCGACACCACCTATAGCGTGGTAAGCCGTCCACCGTTGACAATTGGTGGCAGCTATGCCCTTTATGAAACTATTGCCAAAAATTTGAGGTACCCTGTAGCAGCCCACAAAAAGAACGCAACCGGCAAGGTATATGTTAGCTTTACCATTGACGAAACCGGAAACGCAGCTGGCCATAAAGTACTTAAGAACGGCAATAAAGACCTGGACAATGAGGCATTAAGAGTAGTAAAATTACCCGACAAATGGATACCTGCGCTGAAAGACGGCATACCTGTAAAAGTAGTTCATGTTATTCCTGTAACCTTTCAAAATGCAGGTATGATAAACCCCTGAATATTTTAAGAAAAAAAATACAAAAAATGGCGTTGCGTTTTGTTAAAACAAAATGACCCTGTATATTTGCAATCCCAAACGGGAAAGGAGAGGTGCCTGAGTGGCCGAAAGGAGCAGTTTGCTAAACTGTCGTACGTCTAAAGCGTACCGCGGGTTCGAATCCCGCCCTCTCCGCGAGAATGTGTAGAAATATTTTAAAATTAATTTTTGATTTATTAATAAAGTTTTCTACCTTTGCACTCTCAATTTTTAGATACCGCCCTCGGGGTGTAGCGTAGCCCGGTATCGCGTCTGCTTTGGGAGCAGAAGGTCGTCAGTTCGAATCTGGCCACCCCGACTTTACAGGACAAGTCAAATTTATTTTTGATTTGTCCTTTTTTGTTTCCACCTAAATCGCTGTCTATCAGGTAAATAAAACTAACAGCTTCATTTATTCTACTAGTTCGAAGTGAATTATTTTCAAAATGCAATTTTTCAGGAAACATCGAACTAATCACTTCCCGTTTCTTGTCTATATCTGCGGTTTCATAGATATAATCCAGTTTTAAAAGATTGTCAATCCCTTTATCAAGCAGGTTTTTAATATTCATATTATTATCAGAAAGTCCTCTGAGTTTGGCTTCCAACTTTTCAACTTTACTGCTGTAATCGGACTTCATTACTCTAAAATCTTCCGGCTCAATCTGTTTAGAGGATAATAAGTCTCGGGCATACGATAACTTATCTTCCAGTTCCTTAATCTGTTTCAGCAGTTGCCCCTTATCATCTAATAAATGAGCAGTTTGGCTATGCCAGGCTTCCTGCAATACGATCTTGTATAACTCGGCCATTTCAGGACGTGGGATATACTTTTTCAGTTCGTAAACAAACTGCTGGTTAATTGCATCAGCCCTGTGTCTGAATTTGCAGCCCGCAAAACAATGATAATACGAATAACGCTTGGTAAGACCCTTAGATGCACTTCCGGTCAGTATTTTACCACATTTTGGGCAAATCAAGAATCCTCTAAGGGGCAAAGTCGAATTGGAAACTACCGTTAGCCTGTATTGGTTTCGTTTCCTACCATCTAGTACGTCCTGCACTTGATAAAATAAATCTTCCTGTATTAATGGCTGATGCAAGCCTTTGACGAAGCGGCTTTCATCATCCTTGTATTTGGGGATAAATATCTTTCCGCAATAAACCGGATTTCGAATAGCAAACCAGAAAAGACTCTTAGTTCCTCTAAATCCCATTGCTTTTGCCATTTTGAAAATCTGCTCGGTATTATATACACCTTTAGCTACTTCCTCAAAAGACCAGCGCAAAATACCTGCTTGCGGTTCATGGATTGCAATGTACTTCCTCCCTGCTTCATCAGTCTTGTTGACATAACCAATCGGAGCCAGCCCCATATAACGCCCTTCTTTTCTTGCTCTACGCATTCCGTGAATAACATTTAAAGCCCTTCGATCATTCTCAACCTCGGGTGCTGCCAGATAAAAGGCCAACATCATCTTGTTCTCAGGAATAGATAAATCCAACGGCTGTTCTATTGCCTGAGGTTCTACGCCCAATTTGCGCAGGATGTTAATCATCTGATAGGCATCTCCGGCATTGCGGCTAAACCTGTCCCATTTAAGGAATAATACCACATCTGCCTTTCCTTTGTGCTTTTTCAGCTCTAACAAATACGCCTTCCATTCCGGACGGGCAAAGGTCTTTGCAGAATGGTCTTCAAACATTACCCTACGGACGGTAATGTTGTTAATATCGCAATACTTGCGCAACAGTTCCTCCTGGCTACGTTGCGAATAGCCTTTATCGGCTTGTTCGTCCGTACTTACCCGTATGTACAAATCAGCTACTTTCATACTCACCTTCAATTAAATTCAATAATCACTTTCCTATGAGATATAACCCTAATGCTTTTTCAGATATTGTGCGATTAGGATATTCGCCAATAAATGTAGGAATTCAAGAGTAGCTATAGCCTGTTCTATTGATATTTCAATTCCTTTTTTTCGCAGCAGTTCCACTGCCTGTTCTGGTTTTAGTTTTTCCATTTTGCACCTCCTCATTAAATCATTCACACAAACCTTCGTGCAGAAGGACATATTTCAGAAAGCTAATATAGCCATTTGTTTTGATATTCCAAATTTTATCATAACGTTTTTACTATCTTTGTGAAGTCTCTGGAGGAAATCTAAAGTACTGCCATCTTGTTTGGGGAAATCTGACGTCCTTTATTATATAGAAATATGCTGTAGTGTAAGTAAGCTAAAAACGAGTAAACAACGACAAAATGAGTAAAGTATACAAAGTTACCTACAAAACTTACCTGAACAACCGATTAAAACAAGTTTTTCTACATGGCAAGCTAACCTATCCTTTGTATGTTCAGGTCACCTATGAACGCAAGACCATCTTCTTTAAGAGCTACTATTTTGAACTCTTTTCAAAACCCAGGTATTTCCTCTCTGCAGCCGGATTGAGCCGTGGCCCCTCTATTGATGAAATAACAGCCAAAGAAAATGAGGTTATTGATTTTATCATCAATAAACATCTAGAAAATTTTTCATTAGAGCTCTTCAAACAGGAATATGCCTTTTACAGTAAAGATTTGTGTGACATTATGGAAGAAGACTTTATTAATTATATGTACACCTTCTTTCAGGACAAAGGTATGCCTGCATTTGCTCTAATGGTGAGAGAGGGTTGCAGACATTGTATTGCCTATGATGTCTTCCGAGATATGAAACCGGCTTTTATTAAACCTTTCTATGAGGAACTAGTTGAGAATTCTCTGTATCACTCACCGCCATACCTTCCTTTATATGGCTTTATGCTGGAGACAAAGAAATGGCCTATGCTAAGCCTCACGGTTATGGAATGGGAAACCAGCAATACACAAACAGAGTTTACAGAATATTTAAAAAAGTATTATCCTAAAAACGATGCTGGTGAAATAAAGAAACAGGTTGAAAAGTGGTTAAATTCTTTAAGAAAGATTGGTTGTTAAATACCCACTTATGCGCGCTTTATAAAATATAATATTAACGTTAAGATACTATGAAAGCTTAGCTCTTCTTTATTTTAAAATAGTCCCCATTTAGTCTCCACTATTATTATCAAGAATTTTCTTGCATAATAAAAAAGGGTTTGTCACACAACCTTTTTAAATTCTAATTATTTCTCTCCCAAAGCCAACATAATACTCCTAAAATTTTCTAAACCTGTTTCTAAGTTTTCTATGATTTCACTGGCTATTACGTCTGGGTCTGGTAAGTCGTCGAGGTCAGCTAATGATTTATCTTTGAGCCATGTAATGTCTAAACTTGTTTTATCTCTTGCTATTATCTCTTCATAGGTAAATTTACGCCAACGGCCTTCGGGATTAGTTTCAGGATTATAAGTCTCTTGCCTAATATGTCTATTGGTGGGATTATAGCACTCAATAAAATCTCTTAAATCGTCTATTTTAAGAGGATTTTTCTTAAGTGTATGATGAATATTAGTTCTGTAATCATATACCCAGATTTCATTTGTCCAGGGGTCTCTGCTGGCTGGTTTGTTATCAAAGAAAACAACGTTTGCTTTTACACCATGTGCATAAAATATACCTGTAGGTAATCTCAGAATTGTATGTAAGTCTGTAGTCTCAAGTAGTTTTTTTCTTACTGTCTCACCTGCCCCTCCTTCAAAAAGAACATTATCCGGCAATACTACAGCGGCCAATCCTGTAGTTTTTAGCATTGAGCGTATATGCTGTACAAAATTCAACTGTTTATTGCTGGTAGTTGCCCAGAAATCCTGACGATTATAAGTTAAATCTTCCTTCTCCTGTTCCCCGTTTTCATTGGTGAATGTCTGACTACTTTTCTTACCAAATGGTGGATTAGCCAACACATAATCATAGGTATCACTCGAAGCCGCAATTAAAGCATCTGCCGGAGAAATAAAGTTTTCACTGTCAATGTCACCTATATTATGCAGAAATAAATTCATCAGTGCTGTTCTACGGGTAGAAGCTACAATCTCATTGCCATAGAAAGTGGAGTTTTTCAGAAATGCCTTTTTCTCTTTGTCTAATTCATAATGGTCAACTATATAATCATAAGCCCCTAAAAAAAAGCCCCCAGTGCCACACGCAGGATCAGCAATGGTCCGCATAGGCTGAGGCCGTATACACTCCACCATCGCCTTAATCAGTGGCCTTGGCGTAAAGTATTGCCCTGCTCCACTTTTTACGTCCTGTGCATTCTGCTCTAAGAGTCCTTCATAAATATCTCCCTTTACATCAGCTCCCATAATCAGCCATTGCTCTTTATTAATCATATCTATGATTCGGGCAAGCATTGCAGGGTCTTGTATTTTATTCTGACTCTTGGTAAATATCTGGCCTATCATTCCTCTTTCGGTAGATAGAGACCTTAAAAGCGAAGAATAAAAAAATTCTAACTCTGCTCCTTTTTTATTGACAAGGTTTTCCCATGTGCAGGTTTCAGCGTCTTCTATTTCCTCATTTTTTTCATCTTTGATTTTAGGGAAGTTAAAGGCTCTGTTATAAGGTGGCTTGCTATATTCGTCAGCCATTTTCAGAAACAATAGATAAGTCAATTGCTCTAGATAATCTCCATATCCTACCCCTACATCTCTTAAAGGGTTACAAAAACTCCATACTTTACTTACTATACTGGCTGTGCTATTGCTCATTACTATCTTTCTTTAAATATACTTGATATTGTGTTGGTTGAAATAGAAGACTATTTATTGGGTTTTCAATTATAAAAAAATCTGCATGGTTTTTTTCATAATCATAGTTGTAAAGTCTATAAATGACATATTTGCCTTGATTGCGTTCTGCAAATAAATATTCATTTAAACTTAAATAAAAAGACGTTTTTTCATCTTTTTCAGTCGTCTTTACTTCAATATATAGTGGGTTGCACTTTTCATCAAAACTTAGAATGTCATATCCGTCACCGTCTTTTACAATTTGTACTTGCTCAACAAGATTCAATAATCCTTTTTCTTTCAATTTCTTTTTTTCAAATTCTCTTACAAGCTCTTCTCCATTATCACCTAATTGTTTGTCTTCGATATTTTTTTGGATAAAATCAGTATTATACCCTTTAAAAGTTGGTTTTCTGTCTGGCAATAAAGTTAATCCCCAGTTAGGGTAGCTCCGCTTACTTAGTGAATCATTAAAAGTCTCTTGGGATGTAACATTACCCCATACCTTTTTTTCAAGCTGCTCATAATGATGTGTATTTGAGCTAATAAACTCTACTACCTCACTGATTAATCTTTCCCAATCGTAGTGTATTAAAGCAGAAGCGCTAATCTCCATCCAACCAATTTCAGAAGGGATAATGCTTTTACATATTTGTTTTTGTTCCTCAGAGAGTTTAGAAGCATTTTCTCTAAAAAAATCTAATTTATAAATCAACGCATTTTTTAAAGCATCCACACCAATAGTAAAAAAATATCCTTTGAGCTATCTCCTTTCTTATAGATTTTCGCCCAAGTGTACTCTTTAAAAATTGCAGACGCCTTTCCACGTTTACTCCAAATTCTCTTACTTGATTCCTCATATTCAGGTAAGCGCTTTGCAACCTCCTCTGCCCAGAATTTAGTTTTCGTCCATACCGTGTCTAATAAATAATTTTTAGCATTTACATGGTCAGAATTTTCTGGGTTATAGACTTTTTCACTCCAGCTTCTGAAAAACTCAATTTCCATAACATTAAAAAAAGCAAGAGAATTGTTTTCATTGTAAATAGGAGTATTTAGTTTATAAAAACTCTGGTAATTGAAGTCCTTCTTCCAAAATTCTTTACACTTTTGTATTTCGGAGAATCCGTAGTATTGCTCTTTCAATTGTTTTTTCTTTCCGATGCCTAAGTCTTCACAAAGCTGATAAAAACCATCTCCATGGTCATTAGCTTGTTTATATATTGCTATCGAACTTATAAGAGGTCTTCCGTTTTTAAATTCATACTCTGAAATTTCTCCTAAAGTCCTACTTAAAATATCTCTATCTCTTTCTAATGCTAAATTCAGATTAAGTTTTACAGAAACATCTTCATAATTGACTGGAATGCCTTTAATACATTGGTCTATTAAGTATTGTCTTATTTGTTGATTCATAACTTGATTATATTTTGCAGTTAAATTTTAAATAAATAGTCATGATAAATTACGTTTACATTCAATCATTTATACGTATTTTATATCTATCTTCAACCAAAGTAGCTATCCCCTTTTCTACCTGTCTATTCCAAAATCTAATGGCATCAAATGTAATAAAGCAGTCATCATCAATTCGTTCTAAACTTGTAGAATAAATATTCTTAATATACGAGAAATGAACTGAATAATGAATTAGAAAATTATGTGTTAAAGAACCGTAACTAATTTGAGAGGGAGTAAGCACCATCATTTCTCTCGACATCATATGCTGATAATAATCTCCCCTATTAAAATTTAAACCTTCTTTTATCCATAGTCCCCTCAACTCCAATTCAAAGGCAGAGTGATCTGCTGGCAATAGAGGGTCAAAAACTCTAATGTAAATTGAATTTTTGTCATCGTGTTCTATTTCAATATCAAATGTATAGCCACTCCAGTTAATTTGTTCATTCATAATATTTATTCATTTATCAACATCCCCTCAAAAGCTTTCTTTAAAATACTCTGCTTTAAAGTTGGGGCATTAATCAGGCATTAACTAATTGTTTCTTCTAACTTATCAGAGACATAGTCTTTCCCAATACAATTTTGAATACTTACTTAATAGAGTTTAAATCATTAAGCCCCTTTATTAATATTCTTTTTAGAAGTTTTCTTTTTAGCGGTAACTTTCTCACTCTTCAAAACCATTTTACCCCTTCCTTCTGGTATATAGTTATGCTCTTTCATCCATTGCAATGCCTTAAAAAATCTCTCTCTTTCAATTTTCAGTTTTCTTTCAGACCAATTTTCCCTTGATTCGTATACTATTTCTTCGTCTGTTGGTAACTTGCCTTCCAAAAGCAAGTTATTCCAGCCTGCAAAAAGCGTGGCCACAATCTCTGCCTGTTCCATTGTAAAAGGTAGAAAAGTTGCTATCAGATTATTTATATCAGTCAACTCGTCTTTAGAAACATTCTCCTTAACCTTTTTGATAAGTTTGGCTGCTCCAGGTTTTGAGAAATAAGTATAACCAATATCTAATTTTTTAACCCCAAACCAGTTTGCCTTATCAGCTCTATGCTCTATAGCTTTTAAATGACTATAATCATCAGGGCCGGCAGCATCTTTTACAGGAGTTCTCCCAAGAGAAATACCTAATTTATACTCAACCAAATGGGCTATTTTTTCTCCTTTCACGTGATTCAGTTTAGCAAAATGTTGAGGAGTTTTTTCATGCGCATCTATTACCATAGCGATTATACCTGCATGCAAATCGGTAACTGAAATACCATTGATTACTTTAGATGTGTTTATTAAAACAGGTTTGATTATGTTGCTTTCAACTTCCTGAGATGTGACTAGTTTACCCTCAAAAGCCATCTTTAAAATACTCTGCTTTAAAGTTTCGGCCTGAAGTAGGCTTTGGCTGATTGTTTCTTCTAACTTATTACAAACTGTTAGTTTACTTTCTAATTCTGATACGATATATTCTTGTTTATCTTTACTACAAACAAGAACTTTTAATTTTTTAATCGGACCTAAAAATAAATTAGCTTGAGCAGTTGCTTTTTTACTTTCTTCAATCTGCTTTTGTAGAAAAGGAGATTGAAATAAGTATTCATAAAACTTTGAAGAGTATTTTTCCCAATCAATCTTTATAAGTGCAACACTTCTAACAAGCACAAATTTTATATCTTTGGGAACTCTACAAACTCTTCCTATTGATCCAGAACAAGAAATTAGAATATCTCCATATTCAGGATTACATCTTTTTAAGATTCTTTCATATTCATTTAAGGGGACAAAATCAACATCATCTAAGGACAGATAGCCATTTTGAATATTTCGTGCAGATAATAAATAATATCCTTCGGGTGTTCTTTTAGGGGTAATATGCTCTCCATCTGTTATTTTTACCGCAATTTCTTCTAAATTCACCCACTTCCAACCCTCCGGCAGTTCGCCTTCTTTTACATCTTTATTAGTTAGTTTACCTTCAAAAGCCCATTTTAAAAGGCTTTGCCGATATACTTTTAATTGTGCTTGTGCGGTTAAGAGTTGTTGTTTGCCATTTTCTAAATCACTTAATAATTCTTCTATTTTAGCTACTATGGCTTGTTGTTCTGCAAATGGAGGAAGAACTATTTCCATTTGTTCAATTTTACTTGAAGAGATATTCGGTTGAGCACCTCCATAAGCATCCTTCTCAATATTCTTTTTTAATGAGTTTATTAAATAGAAAAGAAAATTATTATCTAAATTTTCGTTATCTAATATTAAAAATTTGCCTACACGTTGATTTTGATATGCTTTTTCGCTACTTCTATAAATTCCAAACTTACCTGTAGTAGCTCCTGACATAGCCACTAAAATATCATTATTTTGTATAGTATAATTTTCATATTCATCACCAGCTTCTACTCTTACAGCTTTTTGACTCGATACAAGTCCTCCATTTATATCAGAAATTCTAATTATGGGCACACCGTTATCTTGATAATTATCACTTTTAAAAGCAAATCCATTCTTTAGTTTGCATACCTCTCCTAATTCTTTCACTTCCCAATGGTCAGGTATTTTATTTCTATCTATCATTATGCCGCCAATACTTCGTTTAGTTCGTTGATAATTAGTTGGTAATCATTCTTAAATAGTTGATAAAATTTGCCTAAGCCGCCATTCCGGTTGAATGGGTCGAGGTCAAAATCATCCTGTTCGATATGAAAACTATTGGCTATATAGTCTTTTATCATGCGTAGCCAGTACATTTGGTCTTCGTTAAATTTGGTGGCTCCGGCCTGTTTTTTAAATACCCATTCCTGAAAATTCCGGTCAACAGTTTTATCGTAGGCCGCCAGAGTATCGTCAATCCCACTCAGATGCCTGATGAGCGCTACAATGGCTGTCAGTTCGTTTTTAGGTGAGCCATTCGTTTTTTCTAAAGCGGCATAGGCATTCCAAATACCCATAGGTGCTAATGTTGGTTTATCTGTCTGCAATTTTTCCAATACCTCCTTAATCATTGTATAGGTCAATTCCCTTCTACGGTAGGGCTGGTTATAAAAAATCTGCAAAGCTACCAATTCATCTTTATTTTCGAGCATCCACTCCTCAAAGTTTCTCACAAGTGCACTGGCTTTATCCTGCGTATCCTGATGCCAGCCTGCATTTAATACTTCATCAATATTTAGTGTATCGATTTTCTGTTCCAGGGCTTTTCTTACATTCTCAATAAATCCGTTCAATTCACCTGTAAAAA
Organism: Emticicia fluvialis; assembly: GCF_024793945.1. NCBI lineage: Bacteria > Pseudomonadati > Bacteroidota > Cytophagia > Cytophagales > Leadbetterellaceae > Emticicia > Emticicia fluvialis. The sequence continues at coordinate 25,836 of NZ_JANUSD010000018.1, read as the reverse complement.
CCTTAGCAGCCCGATTTTGCAAATGCTCAATCCTATTACTGATTTCTTGTTCTATATCTTTAGGTGCATGGCCTTGCATACCTTTTCTTACTTCGTTTCCTATCGCCTCCAATGTATCCGGATTAATGGCATCAAGCAAACGGTGAATCACGTCGGTAATAGCTATGCCTCCGGCTTTTTCTTTAAATTTTTCCCGGTCTTTGTCAGTTATTTGTCTGTTCAATCTCGCTAACCTTCCGGCCAGTGTAGAAAATAACTCTTCGTCTCTTGCTCCAATGCCCACAGCGCTCAATATATCTTTTAATGCCACAGATGGTTTCTTCTCTAAAGGCTGGCTATCTGTTTTTAGGCTATGATCAACCCCGATGGCATCCACAATTACAAAGTGGTCTTTTGCATATTTAGCACTTGGCGAAACCTGAATAAGTCGGTCATAATCAAGGGTTCTGGTACCTCTGCCTTTCATCTGTTCATAGTAGTTCCGGCTCTTTACATCTCTCATAAACAGCAGGCATTCTAATGGTTTTACGTCGGTACCCGTGGCTATCATGTCAACCGTTACTGCAATACGAGGATGATAGGAGCCTCTGAAATCAGCCAGTTCTTTTTGAGGGTTTTCTGTGTTATAGGTTATCTTCCTGCAAAACTTATTCTCTTCATTAAATTCCTCTCTGACAATTCTGATAATGTCGTCGGCATGGCTATCGTTTTTAGCAAAAATTAAAGTTTTGGGCACTTCAAATTCCTTTGCTTGATTATATCTGTCCGGAAACATCTCTGGCAGATGCTCACGGAATGTTTTGATAATGGTACGTATCTGGCTAGGATTCACGATATCTTTATCCAGTTGCTTTGCAGCGTATTGTTCGTCTATATCCTGTAACTCCCATCTTCTTTTCCGGGTCAGTCGCTCTCTATGCTCAATATCTTCTCCCTGCCAGATGGTAGCTCCCTGTTGGGTAATTTTTGTATTGATATTAAAAATACTAAAGCCCACATTTACGCCATCGGCAACGGCTTTCTCATGGTTATATTCACTGACAACATTCTGATTGAAATACCCGATAGTTCTGTTATCTGGTGTAGCGGTTAAGCCTACTTCAAAAGCATCGAAATACTCCAAAACCTGTTTCCAGAGATTATAGATACTTCTATGGCATTCATCTATGACAATGAAATCAAAAAATTCAATCGGTAATTTCGCATCATAGGCAATGGGTGGAATATTTTTGGCTAAAGCGTTATGTCTTTCATTTGGATTTTCCTGCTCTAATGCTTCATCTAGTTCCGTGCCTTTCAATATAGCGTAAAGCCTTTGGATAGTACTGATACAAACCTGACTATCGGTTGCCACATAGCTTGACTTTAATCGTTGCACATTATACAACTCTGTAAACTTCCGGTTATCGTCGTTTGGCAGGTACGTCATAAATTCCTGCTCGGCCTGCTCTCCCAAGTTTTTAGTATCAACCAGAAATAAAATACGTTTAGCTTTGGCATACTTCAATAGGCGATAGATGAATGTAATAGCTGTAAAAGTCTTGCCAGAGCCGGTAGCCATCTGAATCAGGGCTTTGGGTCTGTTTTGCTTGAAAGATGTTTCCAGATTATTGATGGCGGTTATCTGGCAATCTCTTAATCTGTCTGTAGGAAGGGATGGCAAATCCAGTAGCCGGGTTCTTAACGATTTACCAATTCTTCTCCATTCGCGCAGTGTTTCCGGCCTGTGAAAGCTGAATACTTCTCTGGCTCTTGGTTTGGGGTCGGTATAGTCGGTAAAAAGGGTTATTTCGCCAGTACTTAAATAAACATACGGTAGAGGGTCGTTTTTCAGGTATTTCAGTTTGGCTCTCGCATAATCTTCACTTTGAATCTCATGCACGTTCAATCTATGTCCTTCTTCCTCTCTTTTAGCTTCTATGATTCCGCAGGGTTTACCATCTACAAAAAGCAAATAGTCCGCAGGGCCAACATTAGTCTGATATTCTTTGATAGCAACGCCGGGTCCGGCAGAAAGATTAGTTTCTTTTATATGCTGAATAATCCAGCCACAGTTTGTAAGGGCAGCGTCAATAGTATCTCTGGCGATTTGCTCCGGATTCTGATTTGCCATTTTGATAATGAAAACATGGGTAATGAATAGGAATGGCAATATAAAAATAAAAAAGAAGTATAAGAAGAAATTTATTAAAAGGCATCAGACATCTGAATTTTGAAATTTTGGGTACACCAATAACTTTTGACTAAAGTTAATCAATCTTTAATCTGTAAAACGCGCTAAAATCATTCACGATTTGGCTCACTACCTGCCCAGTTCTGAGAGTTAGGATATAATTAAAATCTCTTTCAGTATCCCTATGAAACACAATTATGGACCAAGGCCGAACTTCCTTCTACAGTTTCTCCCACAGTCTTCGCCTTTGAATAAAGTGGATTCAAAATCTATCCAGAATCTCGCAGAACCTGCGAAAGGATCTAATACACAAAGGGCTTACATTTTATATTAGAAATTTCTTCTAAATGCTTGACCTTCCATATGATAAGCTATATTCCTCTTTATTACTACTTTATAGAAGTCTCTTTTAATTATAATATTAATTAAAGCTTGTTAAATCTTACAAATATTTGTAATTTTGTAATGAAAAGAACTCTGTAGCTATCCGAAGCCCCACGTTCCACGTAGGAGATTCATGTAGGTAGAACGGAGTTCTTTTTTTTGGATTTTAGTTGTGATGTATCCAATTCATATTCGCTTGACTTAAAATTCCAATGCCTGTAAGCGTCTTTCCAATGGTCTTCTGGTCCTGTTTGCTTCCCTGTCGATACGCCGATGTTAAAGCCTTTATGCAATTTGTTCACTCTAGCGTATATATGTTTATAGAGTTTTTCTTTAGCAATGGTTCTTTTTCCTCTTCTTTTTTTACCAAGTGGTTTCTCTTTGTGCATATCGTTTAATCTGAAAGCCATGGCTCCCAATACAACATCCATCATTTGAAGTGGCAAGTGTTTATGTGAATCTACTTCCGTAATGGCGTCTTTGCGAAACTTTAAACGAGCTAACTGAAATTGACGATTATTTTCAAGATTCTTAATATACTCTTTGAACCTGTTATTCTTTTCAATTTTATCTGGCAGGGCATCAAAATACGCTCTTAAATGAATCGTTTTCAAAGTATCATTACTGTAGGCAAGACCAAAAGCATGCTTAAAAAATTGATAATACAATATGAAAAACTCATCCTGAATTTGGTCTTCCGAAAGGTTTAGAGGTTTGTTTGAATTTTGAGTAAACATTACTCTCATCTTAATCTTACCCTCGGCCATTAAGTCAAAAAAAGCATCCATTACAGTCTTATACTTTTCTAAGTACTGCTCCGTTACTTTTTGCCATTTTATTTCATTTCCGAAACCAACGTCTTCGCAAACTTTTGTGAGTTTTCTTTGTACATAAGATAAATCTTTGGACTTAATTAAAACACCTCCATAAAAGTTAGAAAAGTAGCGTCCCCTTTTTACAGATTCGTCACACCAGATAAAATACTCCATCGCTCTACGTTCATTATTGTTTCTACAAAAATACAAATTTTTGTAGTAGAAGCTTATTGAGTTTTTCAGTATAAGGAACTACTATGACTGTAAATTGAAAGTTTATTACAGTAAATGGGAAGTATTTCGCAGTAAACAGCACCTATTTTACGTCAAGTGTCAAATTATCTAGGAAACAAGGCTGTCTTCTATTAAGCGCCTAAAATCTCATTTTTTACGTGGATATTCCTAAACGCTCCCCAATCTGGATAGATTAATTAACGGTTAAGGATAAATGTAAAAGCTACATTAAGAAGCAGGTAAAAGATAACAATTCAATAGAAGTTTAAAGCTGTACCGAAAAATATATAATTATTACAAACTTTCGTATATTTGATACCGTATAGTGATTGTATATTAGGAACCAATTTAGCCCATAAAAGTAAAAATAGGGATTCAATCCGTTTTTGAAAGCATTTATCTCTAATGAGTAGTATTTATAATAAATAAAAGAGAACTATAAACCCAGTTTAGTTTATTCATGCTAAAAGTTATTGAAATAGAAAACATAAAAGGAATTAGTCATAGACGGTTTGAGCTTGACATTAAGCCAAACATACCAAGTCTGTTGGTGGCACCAAATGGTTTTGGGAAAAGTTCTTTTGCGACAGCTTTCAATTCAATGAATGAAAGGAGAATAAATTTAGCAGAAGAGAATTATCATGCTGAGAATAGTGTGCTACAGCCAAGAATCCTTATTGAATATGAAAAGCCAGACCACTCATTTATTACACTTGAAGCAACAAATTCAACAAATACAATAAGCAGTGAGTTTGATTATTTTGTAATAAACAATCTCACAAAACCAAAAGGAAATGCTTCAACTTATGGTGGTTTTGCAAACTCCAAAGCATCATTGATAATTGAAGATATTGTATTGGTTGACAGTATTCCTGCTAATGTTTCATTTAATTATTCGTTACAAAATAACATAACGCGCTTTGGTCAAAATTCAAAAGTATTACCTAATGCAACCTCTTTGCTTTCGAATTTGAAATTAGTTGAAGAGCTAAGTAATTGCTATCAGGCATTGCAAAGAGGGAATAGACCAAGAATTCAAGGAAAAATCAATGCAATTATTGCAGACATAAATGCGCAATCAGGTACGGCAGAAACGTTAACTAATTGGGTGACAGCAAACCGTCTAAATGATTTAAGACAGATTGATTACTTGAATAGGATAGCCAATATCATAAATAGGTTTGATATTGGCTCTAATTCTGAAACAAAAGGCTATTTAGCAGCAATACAATTGATTTGGCTTTACAATCAAGATAGTAATAATTTCAAGAAGGCTTGCACTTATAATAATTACCAATTAGATAAACAGCGCTTTGATACTACCCTTGCAACATTTAATTGTACTTGGAAAGGAATTCGTGCCAGTCAAACAGGAGGACAATTAGTTGTGAAGTTTCCTAAAGCCATTCACATTTCTAATGGACAACGTGATATACTAACCTTCATTTCAATGCTATTTAGGGCAAGGCGACACTTAAAAAAGGATGCCAACATTTTAATAATTGACGAGGTGTTTGACTACCTTGATGATGCTAACCTCATAGCTGCTCAGTATTATATAACATCATTTATAAAAGAATTTAATGCTGAAGGCAAACAATTGTATCCCCTCATTCTGACACATCTAAACCCAAATTATTTTAAGAATTTTACATTCAGTAATCAAAGAGTCTACTATTTAGAAAAATCAAATATCCAAGTGAATCAGCATTTGGCTAGAATGCTTCGGATAAGGGAAGACAAGACGCGTGATGAGCTATTAAGAAACGATATATCAAAGCACTTGGTACATTACGAACCTTCTTATCTAAATAGGCGAAACGATTTTAAAAACTTAAATATGCCAGAATTATGGGGAGAATCAGATAACTTTTATAAATTTTTGTTTGATGAAGTTGATAACTACCTGAATAATCGGGCATTTTGTCCATTTGCGGTTTGCGGAGGTGTAAGAATTAAGATTGAAGAAATTGCATATAGCCAATTGCACAACTCAACGCATAAAGCTGAATTTTTGATAACAAAAAAGACAAGACCGAAATTGGAATATGCAGAACAAAATGAAAGTGTTCCCGTACCTGAATCACATTTTCTTTTAGGAATAATTTATAATGAAGGAATGCATTGGAAGGACAATTTTGACAATGTTTCACCTATAGCTTCAAAACTTGAAAACCTGATAATCAAGAAACTGATTAGGGATGTCTTTACCTCTTAAGTTACAGAGATATTTATCCATCATTTTGGACTGGTTTAAGTGGTTAGACATTAATATCTGAGGGAGTATTTTTTCTCACTATAAATAATAATTTTTATACTTGAAATGGCTTATTAAAAATCCAATAATTCATCCATACTTGCTATCAAAACATTAGTATGTTGCTTAAAATTTGGGCTGTTTGTTTTCAACCTCTGTCTAATGATTATGATTAGATTCAAATTGATATCGCTTTTGCCAAAGTCGACTTTAAACAGTGCGGGTTTCAAGGCGTATTCAAGTCAGTAGGTAAAATCTATTATCTTAAAAAACTTAAATTGGATAGTTTTAAAGTATTGTATGAATATTTTGCTAAAGAGCATATTAGGCTAATTATTAATAAATTAAGGGTTCATATATTTTTATTTTATATATTCTAATATGATATTGTTGTAGTTACGTTTATGAAATTGAATTATTAAATTAAACTAAGTTTTTATATTTTATGAAAAGTGAGTTGAAAATAATTCTAGAAAAAACAAGTTCTAATAAAGCTAAAGGCAACTGTTTTGAAGATTTAATTAGAAGTTTACTTTCTATACATCAATATGAAATTCGAGGAAATATAAATTTCTCAGGAATGGAGATTGATTTAATATGCTCTCATAAACACAAATCAGAAGTCTTATATGTAGAATGTAAAGCAAAAGAAAAAGTAACCTCCGATGAACTTGGTAAGTTTTGGTTCAATGTGCAGCATAAAAATGCTGATAGTGGTTATTTTTTTAGAACTAATGAACTTGAATACCAAGCAGGAGCATTACTTTCAGAAATGAAATCTCAAGAAAGGTATAAAAATTTGACCTTTTTTGAGCCGCATGAAATAATTAAAATGCTAACTGACGCAAATATGGTATTTGAGCCTTTGCCCAATTTAGCCACTTACATAATTTCGAAAAAGATTCTTGCAGTTACCCATTTTGGAGATTTTTTTATTTATCTAATAAATGAATCAAATGCAATCCCAACAAAATTTATTATCGTTAATGCTAAGAATAATGAAAAGCATCTATCACAGGAAACAATAGACGAGTTAAAGGGTGCAATTGATGAAATAAAGAACTTAGAGATTATCAGTAATTTTACAAATAATGGTGGAAAAAATTTAATATCAGCTATTGATACTAGTATAGAAGCAATATCTGAAGTTCAAGAAAGTGATAATTGGTATGATTATTTACCAGCTTCTGCCCAAAAAAAGCACTTTGTTGGAAGAGACGCAATTAGAACAAGTATACTTAATTTTTTTAAAGATATTCAAAATAGTACGACAAAAAAGAGAATCTTTTATTTAAATGGTAAGTCTGGATGGGGCAAAAGTTCTTTAGTTCTAGAAATCAAAGATAGATGCCGAAATAAACATTATAAAAATAAATACTATGCTTTAGCAATTGATACTCGAAGTGCTATATCTGATAACTTTGTTGCTTTATCTTTAGAAAAGTTAATACAAAAGGCAATTACAGAAGATTTTCTAACAACAGATATCTTTTTTAAAGAGATAAAATTTGACTCAAATATAGACTTACTTTCTTCTGAGTCAATGAAAAGCTTACTTAAAAAACTTAAAGAAGAAGACAAATTTTTGGTACTGATTTTTGACCAATTTGAAGATGTTTTTAGAAAAAAGAATTTCTTTAAATCATTCTATAAATTTCTTACAGATGTAACCGATAAACAGCCTAACCTAATTGTTGGTTTCTCATGGAAATCTGATTTCTTAGTGCAAAGTGATGACCCTGCTTATCATATTTGGCAACAAGCAAAAGAACATGCAAGAGAATTTACAATTAATGAATTTGGAGAAAAAGAGATTGATGGAATTATTAGACAGTTAGAGGATTCAGTAGGTGAATTAGATAAAAGTATAAAGGATAGGATTAAAGAAAGTTCTCAAGGATTACCATGGTTAACAAAAAAATTATGTATTCATATATTTGACCAGATTCAATCTGGTTTAATAAAAGAGAATTTGATAGAGTCAAATTTAAATATCGTTGAACTTTTTAAAAAAGATGAAGAACGTATAGAGTCAAATGAGCTTAAAGCTCTACACATTATAGCTAAAAGAGCATACGATGGTACATTTTTCGATGAAACAGATGTTGGAGATTTAATTGAAAGTCAAACAATCGCATCCTTGTTACATAAACGTTTAATAATTCGTTCAGGTGCTAATTATAATATTTACTGGGATATTTTTAGAGATTATCTTGTTACTGGCGTAATCCCTCCGATAGGAGAAAGTTATCTACTTAGAATTATGGTAAATTCATGTCTTGATGTTTTCTTACTATTTGAAGATGAAAATAAAAAAGAAACAATAACTTCTTTAGCATTAAAATACCCTAAAGGAATTGGAGAAGAAGCACTTTACAATATTATGATTGAATTAAGAAATATTGGCTTAATTCAAAAAGAACTTGAATATTATGGAATATCTAAAGGTATAGAAATTTCTAGAGAAGGCTTTATAAAATATATAACCAAAAAATTCCAAAATTATACTCCTTATCTAATCTTGAAAAAATTAGATAACACAAGGATCAATAAAGATATTATTATACAGGTTCTAAAAAATACCTTTAAACAGGATTTTCAAGATAATACTTGGGATGCTTATGCAAAGAATTTAATAAGCTGGTTTTTACTTTCTAATTTGGATATAAAGTCAAAATTAGTTGAACCTACGAGAGGCGGTAGAGGGAAAGGGAAAACGAAAAGAAAGTCAAATTTATTAATTAATGAGTTAGAGAATAGTATAATAAGAAGCTCAATTAAAGAAATACATTCTATTTTACCGTTATTCTCTTCTGAAGATACAACAATACCTCCTAAATTTTATAGAGATTTATTACTAATTGGTATAACAGATAATGAAGGACAACTAACAGATTATGGTCAACAACTTATTAGTCAAAATAAAGTGGAACAATTAAAATCTTTAAAATTGCAAGCAGAATTACTTCCTAAAATGGTTAAATTGAAAGAAGAACTTTTAGCTAATCCAAAGATTAAGGCAAAAGATTTATTAAATGCTATGCCTGAAAATTTTTTTCAAGGTAAAGAATTATCTTCAAAAATTCTCTATATTACTAAAGCTACCAGTTGGTTAAAGTAATGAAGTTTGCTAGGAAAAGTTTTATTTTATTACTTAAAAAAGATAAATTCTATTTATTGTCAGTGCTGTTTACTTAACTGTCCTTAGTCTGTATCATTTATTCACAAGGTATGACGCTCTTGTCTTCAAGTTCGTTAACAAAAGCATTTTTATCACTTAATTCTGAACGGCTTTAAAATACAAATTTATACCCTTCTTTTGAGGATGAGGTTTCGATAAGATAAGACTGCTCATATTCTTCAATTCTTTTGAAACAGAAGGGCTTCTATAATTCCACCCATATTTTCTAAAAACCTGGAGAATCTGTTTTACCTCAAATTCCGAATTTTTAAATTCTGGGTCAAAAACTAGTATAAATTCTATCGCATATGGTATTGAAGGGCGATCTTCCAATATTTTACGATACTCAACATTTTTTCGATGAATACTAAGAAGTTCATTCCTGAAATTCCGATTAACTTCAACTTTCTTCGTTGTAATTTCAGCAAAACTCTTATCAAAGAATAGTGCAATTTTATTAACATCTGCTATCGTAAATTCAGACTCTCTTTTTTTAACATATTTCAATTTGCGCAAGGATATTTCTAGAATATTAGCAAATTGTTCATCAGTAATACCTGAAAAATGAAGAAGATTGAAAACGTTTTCTTGTAATATTTCTTTACTGTAATTAGCCATGGGGCTAATTTGAACAAGTAAATGATTTCAAAAAGTGCAAATATTTGCATATAATGAAATTATTTATTATATTTGAATTACGTTTTCTCGTTATTAATGAGAAAATAGGTGTCGAACTAAAAGTCTCGTTAGCAAATTCCGACAATTTGATCTAGGACGAGAGAGGTAGTTTTGACGCCCAGAATGATATTTTGTCTATTTTTGTAGGCATTGTAGCATCTGGGCGGCTACCCTCAACTGCTCCTAGAAGGCGTCGGAACCTTGCTAAGCGGTGGGTAGTAACCCGGTGCTACATTGCTTTTTATAGCCCACCGAACGAGACTCGTAAAATAGATACGAGTTATGCAGCATTTTTCATTTTATCGCAACCTTTGCAGGGCTTTGTCTGGCCTCAAGGCCGGCGTATGCCCTAAGCAGCTCTTCAAGAACATCATCAAGTCTCCGGTGTAAGGGAGGGTAGTGCCAAGTCTCTTCTTTAACTCATTAATCTAAGCAATTAAAACTATGAACGTACAAAAATGCGTAGGGGCATTGCTATGCCTTTACTTTTGCCAATCTATACATTATCACCTACCCGCCCAGGCGCTCAAGGTGGGAGACGCTCTCCCACCGGCGCTCTGGCACCGGCCTTTACAGGTGATTAATCATCCCGAAGGTAAAGCAACCCTCACCCTGCAAGAGTATAAAGACCAACTCATCATCCTGGATTTCTGGGCTACCTGGTGCAGTCCGTGTATTGCCATGATGCCCCGCCTGGATAGCCTGCAAAAGCAATTTGATGGCCGTGTCCGGATCATCCCCGTTACCTATCAGTCCCGACAGGAAGTCACTTCCTTTATGGAGAAGTTAAGCAGACGGACCGGCAGACCTGTCAACCGGCCTGAAGTAGTAGAAGATGAGGTGCTGCAAAAAGCATTCCCCCGCGATGCCATCCCTTATTATGTATGGATAGGCCCCGATCAGCTTGTCAAAGCCATCACTACCAGCGAGCAGATGACGGCTAAGCATATTTCAGATTTCTTACAGAACCATACCACTCCCCAAACCAGAGAAAGGCCGCCGACAATACATTATGATGCACGCTACCCGCTTCTGGTAAAAGCGTCTGTCGACCAGCATCCGGTCACTCCGTATTACCAGTCAGTACTCGCCGCTTATATGCCGGGTTTGGGTGGCGGATACCAGCGCCAACCGGCAGGTAAGGGATTTACCCGCATCACCATGATGAACCAGACCATCCCCAAACTGGCTGCTCAGGCCTATGGAGAAGCACGCATCTGGTTCGGGAAAAATCGCATCCTGATAGAAACCCCCGATACACTGCAACTTATACCTCAGGGTGACCGGCAGGAATGGCTGCAAAAGAATGCCTTCTGTTATGAAATCATCGTTCCCACTGCTGATACCTCAAGAATTTTCCAATTTATGCAATCAGATTTAGGACGGTATTTTCCTCAATACCAGTTTTCCATTCAGGAACGAGACACCCGGTGCTACGCCTTGACCGTGACCGACCGAACCGCACTTCCTTTCAACCAATCAGGACAAGCCCCTCTTTTTGAAGCGCAGATGCTGGGTCTGAAAATGATTAATTGCCATCCGACCGTACTAGTCAACCGTTTGAATTTTCTCTACCAGCAAAACTCACCTTTCCCGCTGGTGGACGAAACCGGCATTACGAAGGGAATAGACCTGCCCATCGAGGCGGCTTTATCAGACCTGAACGCATTGAACAAGGCTTTAGAAAAATATGGTCTGGCCTTCAGGGAAAAAACTGTCCCGTTGAAACTACTGATTATCAATAGTGCCTCAGACCGATTATCTCCTCACCCCTAAATTCCTGACCCATGAACATAAAACCATACATTCTGTGGCTCCTGCTCTTCCTGTTTCATAGTAACCTGTGGGCACAAATCCAGGTAAGAGGGAAAATAGTATCTGCGGGCGAAAAGCAGCCCCTGGTGGGGGCTTCCATACAAATCCCTGGTAGCATTCGTGGTACGATTGCTGATGCAGAAGGCAATTTTTCCATCCAATCATCCGCCCCTGCGGAGAGTCTGGTGGTCAGCTTTATCGGATACAAGCGTCAGCTGGTGTCGCTGAAAACCTATACAGGCGAACTGCTTACTATTTATCTGGAACCTGAGTCTTCCCAGTTTGATGAAGTGGTGGTGGTTTCTACCGGTTACGAGCAGATACCCCGCGAGCGGGCAACCGGTTCCTTCGCCTTTCTTAATGCGGAGTTGATTAACCGGAGTCCCGGCACCAATATCCTCAACCGCCTGGAAGACCTGGCCAGCGGACTGACTTTTAACCGGGATGGTTCCACGCAGGGCAACAACATCAGTATCCGAAGTCTGGGTACGATTTATGCCAATGACCAGCCTTTGATTGTGATTGATAATTTCCCTTATGAAGGGGACATCCGTAACCTCAATCCTTCCGATGTAGCCTCTATTACTCTACTCAAGGATGCGGCTGCGGCTTCCATCTGGGGAGCCCGGGCAGGTAATGGGGTGATTGTCATCACTACTAAAAAAGGAAAGGCAGGCAAGCAGCAGATTACTGTGAAAAGTGATGTGGTTTGGGGAAGCAGACCCAACCTGTTTTACAAACCCCGGATGTCTACGGCGGAGTACATGGGTATGGAAAAGCTGCTTTTCGAACGGGGATACTACACGGCAGCAGAAACTTCTTTGGGGAATACACCTCTGACACCGGTTGTGGAGCTGCTCATTGCCCGACGAGACGGAACAATCAGCGCTGAGGCAGCGCAGGCTGAAATCAGCCGACTGGAATCGCTTGACCTTAGAAATGATTATAGCAGGTATCTCTACCGGAACAGCCTGTTACAGCAATATGCTATGAATCTCAGTGGCGGAACCACCGCTCACCGGTATTATTGGTCTGCGGGGTATGACCGCAACCTGTCTGCCTCTGTGGGCGACCAGTTCAACAGACTGACACTGAACGCAGCCAATCATTTCAGCTTTCTCCAGCAAAAGCTGGAACTAGGAACAGGTATCTATTTTACCCGGACGACGGATCAGCAGAACAGTTTGGGGACGCTTAATCTGGAGACCTTACGACCGCTGTATCCATACGCCCGGTTGGCCGACGAATCAGGGAATGCTTTGGCGATTGTAAAGGATTACCGGACTTCTTTCGTTCAGAATGCAGCCTTGCGGGGCTTGTACGACTGGACTTACCGGCCATTGGAGGAATTAAACCGCAATGACAACACCACTCTTGCCAACGATTTGCGTCTGAACCTGAATATGAAATACCTGCTTATCCGCGGCTTGCAGGCCGAAGTACAGTACCAGGCAGGTTTGGGAAATGCCTTGCAAAAGCAATATTACAGCCCTGAAAGCTATTTTACCCGTGATTTGATCAATAACTATACCCAGGTAGGTACTAACGGAACCTTGACTTACCCTATCCCTAAAGGTGGCATCCTGGATCAGTCGCAGGGATACACTGTCACGCATCATCTGAGAGGCCAGTTGTCCTATAAAAACATCAGCAATGACGCTGAACCTAATCCTAACAGAATTTCGCTGCTGGCCGGGGCGGAGGTGTATGACCGCAGCAGATGGAGTAGCCGGAACCGGTTTTATGGATACGATGACCGGCATGCCACTCTGCAACCAGTTGATTACATAGGTATATTCACTCAATACAGTTACCCGACTACCAGTAAGACGATTCCCTTCCGGGATGGGCGTACCGAGCAATCCGACCGCGGCATCTCGTATTACCTGAATGGGGCTTACACCTATCTGGGACGTTATACCTTCTCGGCAAGTGCCCGGCTGGATCAATCCAATCTGTTTGGGGTAAAAACCAATCAGCGGGGCGTACCGCTTTATTCTACAGGTCTCAGCTGGGATTTAGCTCAGGAGCGGTTTTATCATTGGCCAGCACTTCCTTATCTCCGGCTGCGGGCCACCTATGGCTATAACGGTAACATCGACAAAACAACCAGTGCGTATACGACCGCCTATTATTTTTCTTCTGCCGCACAAACCAGACTACCCTATGCACAGATTATTAATCCGCCCAATCCCCAACTCAGATGGGAACGGGTGGGCATCTTTAATGGGGGGTTAGACTGGGAAACACGAAACTCCCGCTGGAAAGGAAGCCTTGAATTCTATGCCAAAAAAAGTACGGATTTAATCGGAGACACACCTTATGCCCCCTCTTCCGGTATTACCAGTTTTAGAGGGAATATCGCCAATATGACCGGTAAGGGTATGGATCTGGAAGTTTCCCGCCAGCATACCACCCGGGGTGTCCGCTGGCAGTCGGTACTCTTATTGAGTTATGCGGCAGATAAAATTACTAATTATCAGGTGCAGTCCTCCACTATCAACTATCTGCAATCCATCCGCTTACCCATGAACAACCAGTCCTTGTATACCTTGTATGCTTTGGAATGGGGTGGATTGAATCCCTTGGATGGCTCTCCCACCGGCTTGCTTGAGGGAAAGTCCAGCACGGATTATACCCGGATCATCCAGACCACTCCGACGACCGGTTTACTTTCCTATGCGGCAAGACCCCGGCTGTTTGGAAGTATCCGCAATAACCTGGTCTACAAAAAACTAAGTCTGTCCTTTAACATTGCCTACCGGCTGGGCTATTTCTTCAGAAGGGAATCGGTGGTCTATTCCGATGTCCTGGCAGGCAATGGGGGACATGGCGATTTTTCCAAAAGGTGGATGCAGCCGGGTGACGAATTAAAAACCCAGGTGCCCTCGCTTCCCCTAACCGCATCGGCCAATCGCGATAATATGTACCGATATTCAACACAGCTCATAGAAAATGGTAATCATATCCGCTTGAGAGATGTTCGTTTGCAATATGATTTGTCTGCTAAGCACATAGCGCTGTTCAAATCTGCTCAGCTGTACTTTTATGCCAATAACCTTGGATTGCTCTACCGGGCTAACAAGCAGGGCATAGACCCGGATTACCCGGATATACCGCCTGCACCTTCTGTCAGTTTTGGATTCAATCTCCAGTTTTAAACTCCTCATGCAATGAAACCTCATCATTTATTCTGTCTGTTAACCCTTTGCCTTTTGACCGGATGTAATCCTGAATTTCTGGACAAAAAGCCGGACAAAGCATTGTTGATACCCCAAACCCTTGCGGACTTCCAGGCGCTGCTGGACAATAACAGCTACATGAACCTGGCTCCCTATTTACCTTTGATCAGCAGTGATGATCTTTACATCAGCGATCAGGGACTCCCCAGCCGCTCTCTTCTGGAAATCAACAGTTATGTATGGAAAAAGGATTTGTACGAAAACTCCAATGTCGGAGATTGGAATAACCAGTATCGCATTATCCTGTATGCGAACATTGTCCTGGAAGGACTTGAAAAAACAGAACCTTCTGAACAGAAAAAGCATCTGCAGGGTACGGCACTATTTTTCAGGGCATGGGCGCATTTGCAGCTGGCGCAACAATTTTCCCTACCCTATGATCCGGCCAAAGCCGGTCAGACACCGGGCATCCCTCTTCGATTGGAATCTGATGTCAATGCTTTAAGCAGCAGAGGCACCCTCTCAGGAACGTTTCAGCAAATCATGACTGACCTCAAAGAATCGCTTGAATTATTGCCTGACCTGGTGCCGGTTCTCACCCGACCCAGTAAAAATGCAGCCCGGGCATTGCTGGCCCGGGCCTGTCTATTGATGCAGGAATATGCCCTGGCCGAACACTTTGCCGCGGAAGCACTGAAACGAAATAATCTATTGCTGGATTATAATCAATTGACAGGTGACCTCAGTTCGGCTACCCGCCCTTTCCCTGCCTTGTTAACGGAAGGAAACCCTGAGGTGATTTTCTATGCGCCGCTGGCTTCATCAGGTTATCAAAGCGCGACTACAACGATGGTTGATTCAAGCCTTTTCAATGCCTACGACTCACGAGATCTGAGAAGAAATCTGTTCTATGTCAGGCGGGCAGACAGGGCGGTTAATTTTAAAGGATCGTATAGCGGCCGGTCTCCGGTGACCCATTTTGCCGGACTGGCCAACGATGAGCTCTATCTGATTCTGGCAGAATGTCAGGCGCGCCGGAATGCCTTGGAAGAAGCGGCACAAACCATCAACACCTTGCTGAGTAAACGATGGAGAACGGGAACCTTCCCGGGAGCGTCATTCACAGATGCCATAACAGCGCTTCGCTTCATCTTAGAGGAAAGAAGAAAAGAGTTGGCCTTTAGAGGATTGCGGTGGTCAGACCTGCGCAGATTGAATCTGGAACCGGGCTTGAGCAAAGATTTGTCCCGGAAAGTGAATGGAGAACTTATCCAACTACAAGCAAATGACCCCAGATATACTTTCCCTATTCCTGAACTGGAGGTAAGGCTGAATCAAATTGAACAGAATCCCAGGTAAAAAAACACCCCTGATGGTAGATCAATTCACCATCAGGGGTAGACTACAATAAGTTTATTGGATGTAAGAACATATTGATATCGAATAAAAGCAATTGACCTTAACATTCTTTAGTTAATCAGACTTTATAGACTTGAAGTTTGCATAATATCCGTCTATGTTAGAAGTCTCCAGATAATCAACCAATAAAAAACCAAAAAAATTGACAGATAAAGTCATCTTACCACTGAATTCCCCATTTTCGAAGTCAATACTAAATATTCCATTATTAAAAATTTTTCCAAGTATTAACACTTGCACAAGTATTAACACTTGAAATAGACAAACCTCACTAACAAATAACCCCTAAAAGGATTTCTTCTTTGGCAAAACTTGAAACCAAACGTGTAGCTGCATTTCAGATGGCCTATACCTTACTGTAAAAGATTTAGGGCAAGTTACCTACTCTGCGGCACAATTTTTTGGATGCTTGGATCCCACTCTTGGAGTTAACAAGTTTCTTATTGATGCAGACTGTCTTAAGATGGTGACTGATGGGTGGGAAACTATCAAACTAATCTATGGTATGGCCAAAGGTATTACTTTAGATGGGACATTCAAAAAACTTAAATCAACAGTCTTACAATTTGTTGAGGATTATGTTGGATATACTCCCATCAACAAGTATCATCATGGGCGGTTAGTATTCGATGTTGGTTCTATGTTTGTTGGAGTTGGCGAGGCATCAGCTATGCTGAAAGGCATGAGTCTTGTAAAAGCTGCTGTGTTTTTAGAAAGAGCAGCAGCATTAGCAGAGCGATTCAATGTTTTAAGTAAAATGCTGAGTAAAGTTGGAGTAACTGTCTCCAAATTGGGAAGCAAAGGCGTTGAATTTGTCATTAGAAGGGCAGACGGAAGTATTGCTAAAGTTATAGGAAAATATGTAGACAATGTACTTAAAGGTGTAAAGCAAAAGACAGCAGCTTATACCAAATATTTAGGTATTCATACAGGTGATATTGAATTTGCAGATGGTACTAAAAGGAAAGGCACTTATAAAATTTGGGGTAAATGTGGTAGTGTCAGTACTTTGCGTGTAAATACTGATGGAGCCAATGGATGTGGTAATCTTAGCGAAGCTGCGGCTGAAGCCGCTAAGGGGGGGCGAATGTTTACAAGTATAGTTATAAATATGATGAGAGGGTTAGGATGAGAGGGGTTGAAGACCCTGTTAGTCACAATTTTCCGTACTCATTTGATGATGCCATATTAGCTACTAAGCCAATTCTTAAAAATAATGGATATAGAATCTTCCAGCTACAGGGTAAAATGAATGGAAAGAATGGCGTTTTTGAAATTGGAGTAAATAAAGATGGTATAATTGATCACAGGTTTTTTAGACCAAAATAAACTGATAATAATGAAGTATTTAGTTATAGATGCTGCCTTAGGTGGTACAGGAATTAGAGATAAGTATCAAGGAGGATATATAGATCCCGATGACTTAGATTTAAGCATAATAATTAAACAAAGATTAAAAGAGTGGTTATTAAAATATGAGAATGAACACTATAATGGCTTTGCTGATGGCACACTTATAGAAGACCTTGACCAAGAAGGTAGAGAAATAGCCTTAATTATTAAAAATGAATTAAAGCAAGTAAAGATAGAATACTTTTCTGATGCACGAATGACAAATGATTAGCGAATTATGGCCGAAAGATGCAAATTGCTCTGAGTGTGATGCTGTAAATCAGGCATTGTATGACGGTGCAATATGGGATGATATACAAATCCATACCATTAAAATCGACTTTAAAGGTAATAAAATGATAAATTTTACAAGATGTAATGAGTGCAGAGATATTTTTAAAGATTTGCATGTCACTAGTGATAAATAAATTATATGAAAGCGATGGATTTTAAACGGATATCAATTCGGGGAAGAGTTGCATTTTCAATAGTATGTCTTGAAAACTCAATCAAACACTTTCAACTTTCAGAATTGGAATGGGATTTTTTATTGAAGCTATTATGGAATTATACTAGTATTAATATGGGGACTTGGCACTATCAGGTGGCAGAATGTATTCCAAGAGGGGTATTAAATGATACTGATGATTTGAGTGATTTAGATTTTTTGAGCGAAACCCAATTCTGGTCTTTAAATCAATTATATAAAAAGTGTAATAATGAATTATTGGAAATTATAGACCTTATTTTTTTCATAGGAATATCAGATCTTTATTCTTCTATTGAAAATTACTCTCCTCAGACTATTGAATATTTGCAAGAAATTTTACTTATTATGAATAAGCATAAAATTCCGTTACCACCTGTTAATATGTTTTATCAATTCTCCATAACTGAGTATAATGGTTGGGGAAGGGAGTTTACAAGAGAAGATGTTTTTAGAAATATTTCAAATTAGTGCTATAGTAAAGAAGCAATTTAGAATTGTAAAGCTTAAAGTGCCCCAACCAATAAATACTAAACACATACCCATTACCAATCATACCACCCATTATAATTTATAAAGAGAAAAACCTATAAAATGAAGCAATTCTACAAACCTTTACGTAAAATCTGGGCTTTGCTGTTGTTAGTATGCGGCTTTACGTTGGCGGCTCATGCCAGCGATGACGTGCCGGGTACTAATAAAAAGGAATATAAAGTAAAGATAGTTTAAAATAAAAATTGAGTACTTCTGCTGATATTGGCAATCAGAGAAGCAAGGATTTCAATAACCCATTTAGTTCATTGATTTATAGGTTAATTTCTCAATATCGTTGGCATAACCGATATGTTACCGGCCAACGGCTGGACGGCTATATTGAAAGACCAATGTTACCAGCTTGAATCAGGTACACTCCAATAAACAGATACTATAACGGGCGCACTGCTTTTGAGATAGCATCTATGTTTGTGGGTATGGGGGCTATAACGGGCGGCCTAAAAGCCATGAAAGCTGCTAAACTGGCCGAAGTAGTACAAACAGTAGCTAAAATATCTGACAAGCTTGATGTTACCTCAAAAATAATGAGCAAGGCAGGCGTTGCCTTTAAGAAAGGAGCTGGTAAAACAGGTAAGTTTGTAATTCGTAATGCAGCAGGGGGTATCGTTGGCGAGGAGATGGAGTATGTAAACGGAGTTTACAAAAAAGTTAAAAAGAAGACTTCTGCACATAACCAGTTTCTGGGTACAATAGAGGGTGATGTAGAATTTGCAGACGGTACCAAAGGAAAGGGAGCTTATGACCTTTGGGGAAAATGTGGAAGTGTTAGTAATTTGCGTGTTGATTCTGATACGCCTAAGAAACCTGATTTATGTAATAATCTTAGCGACGTTGGAGCAATAGCCGGTAAGGAGGAGAAAGAATTATTTAAATTTGGCGGAAGTGCGGGCAGGCATATGGGAGATCCGGGCAGAGCCGTACCAATTCAAATATTAGAGCAAGCAATCAAAGGATCCACTGGAGTGCCAGACCCTAAAGGCTCACGAGCTCTAATGTACAGTATTGAAATGCTAAAAAACGGAAAGACTTACAAATTAGATGTTCTTTACGATAAGGCAACAAATACTATTTGGCATTTTCAATATAAACTTGTAAAACCATAAGCAATATGTATAAAAAGAATGATAAGAGAAGACTGTATTGGCTTATTGACCAATTTTTATCAGGCAAAATAAATGAAATAACATTTTGTGATGATTTCCACGATACCTTTGTTAACGAAATGAATTATAAAGGTCTAACAGATATTGAATATAAGGCTTTTGTTGATTTAAGTGATGTATCACAACGGTATTCAGAATATGAAGAGGACTTTAAATTTTGGGCAGGATTTGTTACTGCAGAAGAGTTAAAGCAAAAAATAATAGAGACAAAAGAGGAATTATCAGAGGAAAGCCCGCATTAGTATATTTTGATATTATTTGAGAATATGTTTTAGAAGTTGAATCACTACTTTGCTGATAATATTTTCACAACTACTTTTCAAATTTACTGTAAATGGAATTAAGAAAATTTTTAATTGTGAATTCCTTTGGAGAACTATTGAATAAAATTCAATCAAAGTAATAGTGAAACTTTAGAGTTTCATTAACGAATAAGAGGAGTAATTATTAGTTAAATAAAATCAAACTTCTAATAATAGAATTGGGATACTGTTGAAGAGCATCTGTTTTAGAATATTAAGCACCTGATTAAGAAAACACTAAACACATACCCATTACCAAACACCACCCCCACTGTGATATTTAAAGAGAAAAACCTATAAAATGAAGCAATTCTACAAACCTATATGTAAAATCTGGGCTTTGCTGTTATTAGTATGCGGCTTTACGTTGGCGGCGCATGCCAGCGATGACGGGCCGGGTACCAAGAAAAAGGAATATAAAGTAAAGATAGTTTAAAATAAAAATTGAGTACTCTCGCTGATTCAGGCAATCAGAGAAGCCGGGGTTTCCATAACATGTAATAGACAAGACTTAATCTGACAGAAAGGTATTAAAATTAACTGTCAGATAACATATTAATATCGTTCCAGTTAAATTCTGAATTAGATGACTGAATTGACACCTCAGTCATTGGGAGTTTTGAGCCAATCATTTTACCTAAACGTCAGGTAATTATTACCGAAGAACTGGAAGATAAAGTCACTGCCTTGTACGGTCGTGGGGTGAGTACAAAAGATATTTCCACCCATATTAAGGAGCCTTATCAGATTGAAATTTTGGCTTCTCAGTTGTCTGCCATTACTGATAAGGACTAGGCATCCCCGTAATTCCGGCTATGAATGAGTGGAAAACCCGCTCTCTTCAATCAGTCTATGCTTTTGTTTATCTGGATTATATGCACCGCAGCGGCGGACCGCTACAAGGTACGAGAAAGTGGACGAGTTACTACACGAGCAGTTTATAACATTTTAAGAATTGACTTGACAGGTAAGAAAGATTTAATTGGCATGTATGTCTCTGAAACAGAGGGAGCCAAATTCTGGATATCAGTTATTACTGATTAAAGAATCGAAGTGTTGAGGATATTCTGATTGCCTGTGTCGATGGGCTAAACGGGTTCCCCGTTGCTATTGAACTGTTTTTCCTCAAACTTAGGTACAAACCATGTGTAGTTCATCAAATTCGTGCTTCTCTTCGGTATGTGGCTGAAAAAGACAAAAAAGAGTTTATTAATGACTTGAAACCTGTCTATCAATCCCTTACAAAAGATGAAGGCTTTGAGAATCTGATTGCTTTAGATAATAAATGGGCTAAAAAATATCCAGCACCTATTCAATCCTGGTACAACAATTGGGAGAATCTTTCAACTTTTTTTCAATACCTAATGCCATTAGAAAGGTCATTTATACCGCAGCGGCGGCCGCAACTAACACCATCGAGGGTTTCCACAGACAAGTTAGAAAAATTACGAAAACAAAAGGGGCTTTTACTTCTGACAATGCCTTTTTAAAATTAGTCTATTTAGTAGTACAAAATATTGCTGACAAGTGGACAATGCCGCTCCATAACTAGAGCTTGGCACTATCACAAGTTTATGTTTTTTTTGGGGATAGGTTGAAACTTCATTTAATGACCTGAAAAATCAAACCTGACACAGTTCAGTTTACACTCCCTTCTACGTTAACTACTAACTTGTCAATTTCTGTTACAAATTTATAATACTGGGGAGTGATTGCCTCTTGTGTAGTTAAACTCTGGTGTCATTTTCTCTTTTTTCAATCTCTTTTTTGATTTCTTCGATCAGTTGCTGTTCTGTTGGTAAGTACAATTTGTATTCGCTTGCAAATATCGTTTTATTGTCTTCTGGCAACGATATTTTAACCACTGCATTATTTTTCTCGGCACAAAGTAAGATACCTATGGTGGGGTTTTCAAACTCTCTCTTTTCATAACGGTCGTAATAATTGACGTACATCTGCAATTGCCCAATGTCCTGGTGTGTAAACTTGGTAGTCTTTATCTCAATGATTACAAAGCATTGTAGAAGCCGGTTGTAAAATACAAGATCTATAAAGAACTCATCCCCTTCAATGTGTAGCCGTTTTTGCCTGGCTACGAATGCAAATCCATTACCTAATTCCAGCAAAAAGTCGTGCAAGTGTGTAATAATCGCTTGTTCTAAGTCTTTTTCGTAGTAGGAGGCTTCGCGATGTAATCCTAAAAATTCAAGATACATGGGGTCTTTGATGATTTCCTTCGCATCTGAGGGTTGTTTTTCATTTCTTGCCACGGCTAGTACACTTTCCCTGTCATTGCTCATTAACAGACGCTCCCATAAACTACTATGAATTTGCCGCTCTAACTGTCGTACAGTCCAGTTGTTTTTAATAGTTTCTGCAATATAAAAAGCTATTTTATCTTGATTATCAAGCCTTATAAGTAATTTATATTGGCTCCAACTCAATTGCGAATACAGTGTATTCGCAATTGGAAATGTGCGATAAAACTGCCGAAAAAGCTCTATCTGACGTTTGGAAAAGCCGCTTCCGTACTCCGGTTCCAATTGTTCAGCTACAAATTTGGTCAGATAGTTGCCGTAATCTGCCCGGTCTTTCCCTTGCTGTTCTTCTTCAAAAATACGCTGTCCGATCAACCAATACATCATAGTACGTTCGTGATCCACTGAACGAATGGCTTTTTCTTGAGCATTAAGAATGATGGCCTTGATGTCTGTTATGACAGATTGACTTATAATCATGTGTCCTACGTTTAATTTTCCAAAATTACAAAAAGTTATAGGGTGTCCCTTTAATAAGAATATCAATATTCCGCTTGCTCGTGAATACTGTTTGTTTCATTCATTACTTCTAGTAGCTGAATAGTCAGCTTAAACCTGACTATTCAGCTATAAAATATCATTTGGAAATGATTTGATTATTTCCTTCAGCCAGTTCTTTTTCTGAATTGATATAGGCCTTCTCCATCAGCTTTTTCACTTCTTTGCCGTTATTGTTATATAGATAGTCCCAAGACTTTTTTATTCTATCATTTTCAATCATCTGCATTTTAATTTCTTTTTGATTGTCGCTGTAATGGATACCCCACTTATAAAGATTGGTCAGGAACAGCATAATAACCAGCCACAAAAACCAACGGCCGAAAATAACCTTGTAGAATAGTTTGGCATCCTGTTCAGGAAATAGCAGTATCTGAAATTTTCTGACAATACTTTTCGGCTGTGTGCCGATCATCAGTTTTACATCGGTTAATCCCTTATATATCATTTGCTGAATAGGTTCAGTATCGACTGTTACCGAAACGGCTTTGGGGTTGTCCAGTTCTCTCTTAAAATCATCAAGCTTGCTGCCAATGGTGTTGACAGCAGCAATCAGATCGTTCATGGTTTGGTTAGTGGTTTTCTGTTCCTGGGTAAATTCTTCCAGCACCAATCCCAATATTTCTTTTTCGATCGCTTCGTATTTATCTGCAGTATTCATAATCATGCATTTTACTAATTACTTATTTGTACTCTTCTCCTTCTACCTTTTTTCCTAGCTTCTTTGATAAGCTCAGGATTGATATAATCCACTCCTTCCTCTGGTTTCAGCAATTGATACAATATACTGGAAAGCTGCTTTTCAATCATTTCAAAAGATTCTTGTATCTTCCACTTATAATCTTGTGCTGGTGCCTTCGCGTAGGCGATGGATGATCTATTACCTCCCGGCTGTCTATGCTTCTTGGCTTTGTTCATTTCCAATTGTTGCCTAATTCCTAAAATCCTGTCGATTTTCTCCAGCGAAAAGCCAACCTCGCTACCTTTTATTTTTACCTTTTTATCATCTATAAAGGAAATGCCCCTGCCTTTGATAACCTTATAGCCCAATGCCTGCATCTGCTTTTCAAATGCGGAATAGTGAATTACTTTCTCTAAGGTCTGTCGGATGTCTGCCTTTAATCGTTCTTTGCGTTGGTCTTGGCGTGGTAATAGTCTGTCCTTCTGTGACAGGAAAGCCCGGGGGCTTAATACTGCTTGTAGGTTATATTGCTTCTCCAAACTCCGGCAGAGGCTGGCCATACGCTTATAACTGTTACTATCGCTGGCGACCTTACCATTCAATCCTACACGGTTAGCGGCAATATGAATATGCTGCTCTTTAGTGTCCTTGTGTAGTACACAGATATATTGGTTTTCTGCCACGCCAAATGCTACGGCGCAAGCTCTGCCCATCTCAATAAGCTGGTCTTTGGTCAGCGTTTCTCCGGGTGCCAGCCGCAGGGATAAATGCAATACCGGTTTCTCAACCCGCTTGCTTAGTTTCTGAACGTCTTTAAACTGTTGTGTCAGTTCATGTTTGTTGCCAAAGCACTTATTGTATTCCAATACCTCTGCACGTTCTCTGTGCTGCAAATGATCCTGCACGGAAAGCTCCTTTTTCTGCTGCTCGGACAGTTCCTTTTTATCTTCCAGACAATAGCTGATACAGTGATAAAAAGATGAGCCGATTGATACATGCCCTATCATTGTAAATAGCTTTTAATCTGTACTGCGATCTCTTTTAAATACCCTGACTGCACTTTTAATTCTGCACGCTCCAATGGGCTTAATTCATCTGATCCATTCCGCTTTTTAGCAATCTGGTTCAGGTTGGCACCCATGTGATTGAGCGCAGCAGTAAGGCTCAAAACTTCTTTTGGCAACGCTTTATTTCGTTTGTCAATTTTTCCGGTAAGCCCGATTTCCCGCAGGTATTCCGAAACGGAAAGATTAGCACTCTTGGCCTTGGCTTCAATTACTTTACGTTCGTATTGCGTGCATTTGATGGCCATAAGCTGGTCTCTTTTAACGGCTTTTTTAGGCCTGCCGCCCTTGTTTTTTGTAATTACATTCTGCTCCTCCATCATCTTTATCCTCTTTCTTTTTGAATGCAATAGCATGAAAAAAATCTTTCACCGAATGCGGTAGCATGAGGTGAGCCAGCGTTTTGGTTTTACCAAAACATAGCTGGCTACATCGCTCCAGACATAATATATCTCTTCAGACACAAAAATTTCATAAAGCCTTTCCATGTTTATAAGATTGACGTATCTCGGGTTGACTGCTTTTAAGCCAATCGTTCAAGTCCTGAAAGCCACTATAAAAATTACTGCAGTCGATAAATTTATCCCGTCTTCCATTTTCCCATTCCAGCACTTTTAGTGTCGCCTCTACCCCAGCCTTGTCACTATCCCAAAACAAGTCAATGTGTTCATGGTTGATAGTAGATAAATTTCAAGCAGTTCACTAATTGTACATCTGAAATAAGCCTTACCTAAATCAATCAGGTCACCTCCTTTTCCGGTTCCATGGTCATAGTAAACATTTAATTTCCTGTTAACTTTAAAGGAAGCTGTATGCTCTTCCCGAAGGGGTGAGCGATACCAATAATCGCTTCCATTGGTTACCTGCTGGGGCAGGTGTCCAATGGAAGCTAAGTAGTCTACCAAATCAATTTTTTTAGCTGTCGCACAGGTTAGCTTTCCCATTTAATTATTCTATATGAAGTTTAAGAGAAAAGCGGTGACAAGCTTAGGGTTTTAAACCGCTATGCTTGCCAACCGCTTTAAATCATCTATAAATAAGTTCGAAAATTGTACAGGTAGGACGACTTTACAGGACAATTCAAATTTATTTTTGATTTGTCCTTTTTTGTTTCGGATCAAACCTAAAAGTTGTGGGGCGATAAAATAATTGTGACCTTTGCATTTTACCAGAAGAACAGATGCAAGAAAGTTATAAGGATATTTTGAAGTTATTACTGCCTGCCATTATTATTGAA